>CALBIE010000768.1 GCA_937893495.1 uncultured Verrucomicrobiales bacterium
CCGCGAAACCCAGCCAACCCAGAATTCAACTTCGCCTATGAAATATTGCGGCTAGCGGCACGACTGAGTCAATCTACATCGAATCTGTGATTCTAAAGTGCATCAATGGAGGTGGCTGGAGATTGTTTGACGATAGCACTGGCCAGGAGCAGCCGAATCCACAGTGGCGAGGAAAGGGCCGTGTCGCCCTGCGGGGTGCTCGCATGAAAGGATTTCATTGTCCAAGGCGGAAACGTGCAGTTGGAGCGGCACGAGCGCGGAATTCATTCCGCAGAAGCGTCCACATTCCACCAACGTTCACGCGTTTTCCCGTTTCGTTGGGGCCGAACACCATTTCGTATTTCAGAACCAGCCACTCAAATCCATGGGAACCGATTCTCAAATCCACGTTTCTGCGGAATGAATTCCGCGCTCCATCTGCATTGTTCCGGCTAAGAGAGCCTCCGATTCATGGAAAATGAAGCCGGGAATGGCGGCGCCATCGGGCATGAAAAGCTTGGAGCGGATCCAGCCTGCGACAACGGTTGAGTGGACCACGCGGAGTTCCTTCCCGGTAATCACCGGTGACCGGGTCAAGGCTTCGACGCAGCAGAGTCGCGAAGCGCCAATAACCATTTGACCACCGTTCCTGGCAGCGTAGTGTTCCCGGCAATGAACCCGAATCCGTTTGTCCTGAACCACCCGTCCTCCAACACAAATTCTCCCATGAACACACCCTCCGTTCCCCCGACTTGTCCTGAATGTTCCGTAGTTGTCGCGCCAACTACCGGCCTTGGGCGACGCGATTTCATCCGCGTCGTTGCGGGCAGCGCGGCGGGTGTGATGGGTGGCGCATCGCTGCTTTCCACCACCGCCAGGGCCGCGCCCGAAGGGAAGCCTCGCGCCGCGAAGCCGGCGGAGTCGCTGGTGCGCGAGTTTTTCGCCACGCTGACGCCTGAGCAGAGGAAGGCGATGGTGAAGCCGTGGAATCACGGTGCGGACAAAGGCGGCACGCCAACGCGGCTCAAGACCCACAACGCCGCGCCGCTGGGCAAGAAGCTGGGCGAGCAGTTCACCAAGCCGCAGCAGGACCTCATCCGCATGACGTTCAAGGCGATTCTCTCCGGCGAGGAGGCTTACGAGCGTATCAGCCGCAAGGGAAAGTGGGACAACGCCGGTTCCTTCGAAGGCAACGGCGTCGCCATCTTCGGCGATCCGTCGGGCAAAGATCCGTTCTCCTGGGTCTTCGCGGGGCACCACCTTACGCTGCGCTGCGACGGCAACTCGCAGCCCAATGCCGCGTTCGGTGGGCCGATGTATTACGGCCACTCCGCCAATGGCCACAGCGAGGCGAATGTTTACAATTATCAGACCCGGAAGGTGATGAGCGTGTTTGACATGCTCAATGCGCCGCAGCAGAAGCAGGCTGTCGTGATCGGCGTCCCCGGCGACGGTGTGGCGGCGCTCAAAGCCAAGCTTGTGAAGCAGCCGCCCGTCGGCGTCGCCTACGCGGAGCTGGACAAACCGCAGCAAGCCCTGGTGACGGGCGTCATGCGCACGCTCATCAGCCCGTTCCGGCAGGAGGATGGCGACGAGGTAATGCAGCTCATCAAGACCAATGGCGGCATGGAGAAGGTGCGGCTGGCGTTCTACAAGGACAACGCGGAGAAGGGCAATGACCGCTGGGATTACTGGCGGCTCGAAGGGCCCGGTTTCGTCTGGAATTACCGCGTGCTGCCGCATGTGCATTGCTTCGTGAACGTGGTGGGGCAGGCGTAACCTCCAGTAGGCGGCCAATGCGGATCCGGCTTCATGCAGTCCTCGGCGGACTGGTGCTCTGCGCTCACTCGCCGGTCAGTACGGTGGCGGGCGAGGAAAAGGACTCGGTCCCCGACTTCACGCGAGACGTGCTGCCCATCTTCGAGGCAAAGTGCCTCCGCTGCCACGGCGCGAAGAAACGCGCCGGCAAGCTGGACATGCGGACGTTGGACGCTTTGCGCAAGGGCGGAGTGACCAGTCCTGCCATCCAGCCGGGCAACGCGCGGAAGAGCCTGCTCATCGAGTTGCTTCACTACAACGAGATGCCGCCGAAGAAGGAAACCCCGCGCGTCACCAAGGAGGAGTTGGAACTGCTCCGCAAGTGGATCAACGCAATGCCCGTTCCTTCCGCGACTTCTCCCAACAGGTGACATTTGCGGGTTGATACAAGCAGTTTCCACCCATGCCGAAATTCTCGCCTTGATTATCCGGGGGCGATTTATCATCCGCCTTCGTTGACAGGCTGCAACTGGCACGGCAATTTCCTCCAATGCAATCCGACAGAATCCCGTTTCCATACATGTGCCGCAGGCCTGGTCTCGCTTTGGCGTTTGCGAGCTTCATCTTTGCCGGGCCGGTGTGGGGCGCCGACAACTGGCCGGACTTTCGCGGGCCGTGGGGCGACGGCCACGCGGCGGCGCCCGGCGACCACAAGGTTTACGGCGTACCGTTGCACTGGAGCGAGACGAAGAACGTGAAGTGGAAGACGGAGATTCCGCTGCTCGGACTGTCCACGCCGGTGGTGATGAACGGCCAGGTGTGGTTGACCACCGCAACGATTGACGGCCATGACTTCTTCGCGATTTGCGTGGACGCCGGGACCGGCAAGGTTCTCGCCAACGTGAAGGTGTTCCACCTCGACAATCCGGAGCCGCTCCTGAACGGCTCCCGGGACAACAGTTACGCCACGCCATCGGCCGTCATCGAACCCGGCCGGGTCTATGTCCACTACGGCAGCTCCGGAACGGCCTGCCTCGACACCGCCACCAGGAAAGTCATATGGAAACGGGGCGACCTTCCCTGTCGGCATTATCGGGGCGCGTCATCTTCCCCCTTGTTGTTCGAAGATTTGTTGATTCTGACCTTCGATGGGGCCAGCTTGCAATACCAGGTCGCACTCCACAAACGCACCGGTAAGACCGTCTGGAAGACCGACCGGTCGGCGAAATGGAACGATGAACACATCGAGAAGCAGATGGTGAAGGACGGGGACTGGCGCAAGGCGCACAGCACCCCGCTCATCGTGAAGGTGGATGGAAAACCGGTGATGTGCAGCGCCGGTGCCAAGGCCGCCTACGGCTATGAGCCCCGGACCGGGAAGGAACTCTGGCGGGTGGATCACGATGGTTATTCCGTCGCGCCCCGGCCGGTCATGCACAATGGACATTTCCTCATCGTCACCGGATTCAGCCGCAGCGCGCAAATGTGGTCGGTCAAGGCCGGCGGCAAGGGCGTGGTGACAGACACGCACGTGGACTGGAAGATCGATTCACCTTTCCCCAAGTATTCCTCACCCATCCTGGTGGACGACCTGGTTTACATGTCACTGGACGACAGCTTTCTCGCCTGCATCGAGGCGAAGACCGGCGAAACGGTCTGGAAGGAGCGGGTCGGCGGCAGGTTCCGGGCGTGTCCGATTTACGCCGACGGCCGGTTGTATTTCTTCAGCCTGGAAGGTGTGACGACCGTGATCAAACCCGGCCGCAAGTTTGAGGTCCTGGCATCGAACCAACTGGCCAACAATGAGGTGCACGACGATCCCCGCCGTGGTCCCGGCTTCATGGCATCGCCTGCGGTGGTCGGCAAAGCCCTGTTTGCCCGCACCCGACATCATCTCTACCGAATCGAATCCGAATAGTCCGCCAGGACCTCAAGATTTGCCAGGGTTTCCTACAATCCTTTTCGCCGTTCGAGAAACTTGCCGATCTCCGGTTTGGTGGCCAACAGGATGGCGCGAATCGCGCGGCGTTCGGCAGTCGGCAGATGGGCGTATTTTTCGGGCGGCTCGACCGCATCCAGGACTTCGAAAAGCCTCTTATACACCGCGCGCTTGAGTATGTCCGGCAGGATTTCAAAGGCCTCGGAGTAGATCATGTAACTGCAGCGGTACTTGAACAGGCGGGTCTTGAGATTGAAATCCTTCAGGCTGCGGCCTTGCGAATCCTCCTTGCGGTTGCGCTGAAAACCCTTCTCAAATTCGCCCGCGCCCCGGATACCCCCGTCGGGCAGTTTGACTTCGCCGTTGAAGAGGAGGTATTCGAGGATGCGTTCGGTCTCGCCATTGAGAACGGTAAGCAAGGTGCCGGACGGTTCCTCGGGCATCGGTTCGCCGATCAACTTTTGAAACTGCTCCTGCCGATCCCCCCATTTACGGAGACGCAGCAGGGCGCGGGAGAGTCGGTTGTGCATCTCGCACTGATGCTCCAGCACCATGAGCGCGACAATGTCACTGTCCGGTCGCAGATGTTTGGACGTGTTAAACTTGCCGCCGAGATCGGTCACGTTCGAACCCGTCACCGAGTCCACGGTGGCGTTGCCATCGGCCCATGTGGCGATGCTGTTGCCAAGGTGCCGGGCCTTGCCATGATGACCGGTGACGTACCAGCCACCCCAGCGCTCTTCCAGGGGACTGTCATGCCCGGTCACGAACCCGCCCGCCTGTCCCATGGGAGTCCCGTCTTCTTCAGGAAAGACCGACCGGACCAGGACGCCGGGCCAGTCGCGCGTGCGGGAACCGGCATGGCACGTCAGGCAATTGCGAGTGCGTCGAACCTGCGGGAGGTGCGGATCAACCTCGTAAAAAACCAGGCCGAGCCCGGGGTCGTTGAGCACGAGTTCGTAGATGCCGCCAGGCACCCAGCCGAAATAAGCGTCGTCGGAGAAATAGAGGGCACGGGGATTCCACGGCGCGATCCGCGCATACTGCATGCTCGTCTTGCTGAACACGAGCGTCTGCGATTCCTCGGGAATTTCCAGGACTTTGAGAAGAGTCCGGAGCGTGGAAAGCCCGTGTTTGTCGAGCCCCTTCAACTGGCCGGCACGCCACTGCAGATTGATTTGGTCGGCCCGGTTGCTGGTGATCGTGCTGCTGTAGTTGATCGGCGGTTCCTCATACGCAGCGACGCGTTGTGCCGTCGCCGGTGGCGTCAGACACAAGAACGCTGTTGCGATGAGAATTGAAAACCCAGTCTGTCGATGCATGGGCATTGCTTAAAGGTGGCCACGGATTCGAACCGCGACCTCCCCGATATTGTTGAATTTGAGGCATGCCTTGGCCTGGGGTTGCCCCGGCGCCTCCTTTAACGACGGCTCAGTGGTGAAGCTGAAGTTTTGAAGTATCAATATTTGTCAACCTATGAGAGTTGAGGCCTCCTTTCGGCACCAAATTCCTGAATCGCCGGGTTGCCACAGCGATTCCGCTCTGATACCCCTGACGCTGTGCAGTTCACCACTATCTATCCTGATTCAGGCACTGACTGGCTGGTGACAGAATGCCCTGAAATCGGCCCTGCCAGCCAGGGCAAAACGGAAGCCTTGGAACTCAACTTCGAAACCCATCCGCAAGCGTCGAAACGGACAGCCATCCGCCACTTCGAGCTGACCCATGCCGGAGCCGCCCATTGTCTCCGGCACTAAAGCCGGACACTAATTGCCCCTCCCCAACAACATGCAGACTCAACGTCTCGCCTATCTGGTCGCAGCCTGCCTCGTGGCAGTGGGATTGCTGGCGATCACCGTCCGCACCGTCCATCGCCAGCATTTACGCCAGTTGCGGGCCGATACATTCTGGCGGCTGGATTACCGCGTGCGCTTTGTCGCGCACAAGGCCGGAGACCGTGTGCACATCGTTCTCCCTCACGAAACACCCCGTTGCGAAATTTTTCGAGAATCCGTCCGCCAGCAAAAGCTCGCCGTGGATTATACGCGGGCCACGGAGCACACCCCGCGGTTGTTGAGCGGACAGGCAGATCACTCGGATGACTATCGCTTTACCATTCGAGTGTATCTTCATACCGACCCCGAGGACGCCTGGGCAGCGGACCTGGCCACTCCAGGCGAACTTCCGGCTTATCTCGCTGAAACCCCGGCCATCCCGGTCAATCATCCCGCAGTTCACGAACTGACCGAAACCCTCGGCCCGCAAGGGGCCACCGCAGAAAAAATCGCGGATCGCGTATTCGAATACTTCAAGACGACGGTGGACGTGGACGGGTCCGGGGACACGCGCGACGCCCTCGCCACATTGAAAGCGAATTCCGGCGGAACGCTCAGTGCCGCACGGGCAATGACCGCACTGCTCCGGCACCTGCGAGTTCCCGCCCGGGTTGTCACTGGCCTCCGGCTTCAGGAAGACCGTACCGCAAGGCCCATTCACTGGGTGGAAGCGGTGCTGGGCGGCCACTGGACGCCATTCGATCCCGAGGGTGCCTTTGCCCGAACGCTGCCGGTCGATTACGTGCCCATGAATCCGGCGAATGAATGGTTTTGGACAAGCGATGGGGGAGCGAACGTGGAGGCGGCCTTGAGCGTGAGACAGGAGCCACTGCCAGGCATCCTGCTCGGCGGCGGTGAAAAACACTGGACCCGCGTGTTCGACCTTGACCGGCTGCCCATGGCAATTCAGGACATCATCGCGGTGCTGCTCATCATGCCGATCGGCGCACTCGCCACCGCAGTGTTTCGAAACATCGTCGGGCTCCCGACCTTTGGCACGTTCACGCCTTCGCTCATTGCCATCAGTTTCAATTTCGCGGACTGGCGGACCGGTGTCCTCATCCTCCTGGTGGTGTGGAGTTCGGGCGTCGTTTTCCGGCGCGGCCTGGATCGCCTCAAGTTGCTGTTGATTCCCCGGCTCGGAATCCTGCTGACACTGGTGGTGACCATTCTCATTTTCAGCATTTCCGTGGTTGACTACCTGGGATGGACACCCGGGCCCGAGGCCGTCTTTCTTCCCATGGTAATCCTTTCAGGGATGATCGAGCGTCTGTTCATCACCCTGGAGGAAGACGGTTTCCAGCAGTGCTTGAAACTCCTGCTCAACACCGCGCTGGTGGCGTTCACTTGCTTCCTCATGTTCCGCTCAGAAACGCTCACCTGGCTGGTAGTGACCTACCCGGAGGTGCACCTCGTCACCGCGGCACTGCTGATACTGGTCGGCCGCTATGTCGGCTACCGGTTGACCGAACTGTGGCGGTTCAAGCCGCTGGCCAGAGCCATAGCCGCCCACCGGAAACCACCAGCGTCCGCCTGACCCTTCCCATGACAACCTTCGGCCATTGGCGGAAACTATTCGACTTCGCCACTCCCCGTGAACTGCGTGACGCCGGCGTGCTGGGCATGAACCGGCGCAACGCCGATTTCATTCTGCCGGAAAATCCCCGAGCGCTTTACCCGCGTGTCGATGACAAGGTGCTGACCAAACAAATCTGCGCGGAACGTCACATTCCCACGCCTGTAGTGTACGGGACGTTTGCGTGCCACGGCGATTTGCGAGGCTTCGCGCAACTGGTTGCGGACAAACCCGAGTTCGTGATCAAGCCAGCCAAGGGATCGGGCGGCCGCGGAATCGTGGTGATCGCACAACACGATCACTCCACCTATATCAAATCCGACGACGAACACCTTTCCCTTGCGGATGTCCTTTATCATCAATCTTCAATTCTTTCGGGCCTCTACTCCCTGGGTGGACAACCCGACCGCGTCATCGTCGAGCAGCGAATCATCTGCCACGCCGCGTTCCGGTCCATTTCCTACGGCGGCACACCGGATGTGCGCATCATCCTTCACCGCTTTCGTCCGGTGATGGCCATGATCCGCCTGCCGACGGCGGCCTCACGTGGGCGAGCCAACCTGCACCAGGGCGCGATTGCGGCCGGAGTTGATCTCAAAACCGGCCGGACTTCCGGCGGCGTTATGCGCAACCAACCCGTCTCGATCCATCCGGATACCGGCCATTCCATCGAAGGCTTCGAGATTCCTCAATGGGAACCCATGCTGGCGGCCGCCGTATCTCTCGCTGAAGGCACTGGGCTCGGTTACACCGGCGTTGACTTCGTAGTGGATGCCAGCCTCGGTCCGGTGGTACTCGAAGCCAATGCCCGCCCCGGTCTCGCCATCCAAATCGCCAACCGTACGGGGCTACTGTCGGCGCTGGCGGCAGCGGCGGACAGATAGGCCGGCAAAAGATTAACCAGCAGCCTGATGCAATCAAAACTGAAAGAGCCCGGGTGCGCCAGGTTGGCGTTCTGCGTGGCCAATGCGGGTCAAGTTACCGTCGTTCGAAGGAAAGCCCATCGCACGGCGACATCTTACCGCACCGGATTCGACCCGGCGTCCGTGATGAACACTCATTGAGGTCGTGAGCAAGCGGGGAGATCAGCGCGACATGTTGAACAGGACGCCGGCTGCGCGACTCCCCTGTGGTTGCGCAGAAATCTGAATTCGAACAACCGACCGGTTTCAGCCCAGCCGCTTGAGCGGGGCGCTGCTGTCCGCAACCCGATCCCGTTTCACTCCCGCATTTCGCATCATCCACAGATGGAGATCCGCGAACGCCGCGCCGGTGTAACGCAGATGGCGACCGCCTTTGGCTGCGCCACCGGCTCCACCCGCCAGCAACACCGGCAGGTTCTGACGATTGTGCAACCGTCCCCAGGCGAGCCCGCTGCCGTAGAGAATCTGGCAGTGGTCCAGCAAAGATTTCCCACCCTCGGGCACCGCTGCCAGCTTCTGCAGCAGCCGGACGAAGATCTCGACGTAAGCCTGATCGATCTTCTGTAGTTTCGCCAACCGCTCCCTGCCCTCGTTTGAGCGTGGATCGAGGTGAGCCAGGGTGTGATGGTTTTCGCGAATGCCGATCTCGTTCCACGACCTCCGACCGGGTTCGTTGTTGAACATGAATGTGCTGACGCGCGTGGTGTCGGTCTGCAACGCCAGCACCAACAGGTCGCAGAGCAGATGCACATGATCGAGATAATTGGCCGGAATACTTTCGGGCAGTTGTATCCGCGGCGGATTCTTCAACTGATGCTGTGAGGCGAATTCAATCCGCCGCTCGATGGAGCGCACGGATTCCAGGTACTCATCGAGTTTCTCCCGATCAATTCCACCCAACTGCCGGGCGAGCCGGCGATAAACGTCCCGGGGATTGAACTCCTTCCCCAGCGGCGACGCCGGACCGCGCCAGGAGATATTGCTCTCGTGCATGTTTCGCGAGTCGGAGTCGCAGCCCAGTTCCAGCGACGGCAACCGGGTTCCGCCACCCACGGCAGCGGCGATCAACTGATCCACGCTCACGTCGGTGCAGTAACCGCCCCGGTCCTTGTCATTGATTGGCGCGCTGCTGAGCCAGGGCGCGGTTCCAAGCGGATGACCGTTGGCACCCACCTCGCCGTCCCGGGCATTCAATCCGCTCAACACCAGCACATGCTCACGCACGGGAGCCAGGGCGCGGAGCGTCGGTGAGGGTTCGTAGTTCGATCCATCGGACGGAGGCACCCAGGCATCCACATTGACGCCTCCCGGCACGAATACGAACACGGACCGCAAGGGCGGCGCGGTCGCGGCCGCCCGCAACGGTTGCATTGCTTCGAGCAACGGCAGTCCAAGAGTGGTGCCAACGCCGCGCAACATCGTGCGACGCGACAGGGTCCGTGTTTTCAGAATGTTCATGTCAGGACTTGTCCGGTTGCATCTTGAGATGGCGAAAGGCGTAGCTTTTGACGATCTCCAGTATCAGGGTCGAAAATCGGTAATTTTCAGCCGCGACTGTTCGGCCAATCTGCTGGATGGGGGCGATGTCGTAATAACTCATCGGCCGTCCGAGTGCGTAGGTCATCAGATGTTCCGTGAGGCAGCGCACAAAGTCACCGCGCCTGCTGGTGACCAGGACATCCTTGAGGGCGATGGGACCATCGAACGAGGTCCCGTCAGTCAATCGGCCGGTGGCATCGATCACGTGTGTCCCTTCCTGCTCCCGCCAGAAACCGGCGGCGTTGTAGTTCTCCAATGCCAGGCCGAGCGGATCGAGACGGCGATGGCAACCGGCGCAAGCCGGGTCGCTGCGATGCAGTTCGAGCTTTTTTCGCACGGGCAGACCGCCCGCCACCACGGGCGTGTCATCGAGGTTCGGGACATTGGGCAACGGCGGCGGTGGCGGTTGGCCGAGGATCGCCTCAAGCATCCACTTGCCGCGCTTGACCGGATTGGTCTGCGTCGGCCCCGAGGTGGTCATCAGGATTGCGCCGGAGGTCACCACTCCACCGCGGCGGCGATCTTTGAGCGGATACCGGTACCATTCGTGCCCGGACGGCTGGCTCTTTCCCGGTGCATTTTTCAATTCCAGACCGTAAATCCTGCCCAGCGTTCCGTTCATCCAGGTGTAGTCGGCGTCAATCAGTTCCATCACGCTGCGGTCCTCAGCCATGATCGTGCCGAAGAGCAGAATCACCTCGGTCATCATCGATTCTCCCAGGTATTTCAACTGCGACTCCTTGTACGGATGCAGCACCCGCTCATCGGGGGCATGACTCTTGATGTTTTGAATCTGCAACCACTGCACCGTGAAGTTCTTCGCCAGTTCTTCCGCCTTGGGATGGGCCAGCATTCGGCGCGCCTGCTGTTCAAGCACCTTCGGATCGCGCAACCGGCCATCCGCGGCAACGCGAAACAATTCCGCATCGGGCATGGTACTCCAGAGAAAGTACGAAAGCCGCGTTGCCAGTTCGTAATCAGTCAACGGTCGCACGCCCCCCGCATCCTCCGCCGCGACTCCCTGTTCGAGACGAAACAGGAATTGCGGCGCGACGAGAACCGCCTGCAATGCCACCGCGATGGCGTCTTCCGCGGAACCCCCACCGTCCCGGACGCGATCATAAAAGGAGAGGTAACGGGCTGCTTCCTCGTCACTGATCGGCCGGCGAAACGCCCGCGTGGCGTAGGAACGCACGATGGCGCGATTCCGCTCCTCGGGATCCGTGATGGACCGCGGTACATTCCGCCAACGAAAGCGTTCGAAACCCTGCCGTACGTCTTTTCGATCCGTCAGTTTCTTCGCTGCATCCAGCAGTTTTTCCAGGAGGAACGGAGGCAGCGTCAATGCCTCGGCCAGATTGTCAAAGCCATGGGCGACCGGCTCCGGCGGGAGATCAATCAACGGTGCCTGAAACTGTCGTTGCAGAACGAACCGCGCCATCTCGGGCATCCCGCCATGTCGCTTTGGGTCATAGAATTTCCCCAACCGCTGCAATCCCAGCAGGTCATACAACGTATTGTTATATTCGGTGGCGTTCAACCGCCGCGGGGGCACGTGTCCCGGATCACTCGCACCGCTGGCATCAGGCTTCGCGAGCGCTCCTTCAATCCAGTCCGTCAACCGCTCACGTTCCTCCGGTGACGGCTGCGGTTTTTCCACGGGCGGCATCTCGTGGGTGTGGAGCGCGTGCCAGACCTTGTTCCACGTCTTGCGTTCGGCCAGGACGGCGTTTTCGTCGGCGAAACGTTCGAGGTTCAATTCGGCCTTGCGCGTGTCCCGATCGTGGCAATCGAAGCAATACTTGCGCAACACCGGCAGCAATTCCGGGTACGCCGAGGGCGCGCCGAAAAGTTGAACGGCGAACAGGCAGGCAAACCCGGGCAACAGCGCAAATCTCATGGAACATTGGAAGCGTTCACCTTCGTCCACCGCTTGTCCACTCCGAAAACCGATTGGGATGCGCGTCACTGGCCGCGTCGCCCTTTCTTCAACAGTTTCTACGACTTCATCGCCGACGATTCTGAGGAACTGAACGTGTGCATCGAGTTGACCCTGCGCGCTTTCCTAAACGACTGCCTCGAAACCGCTTCCGTCTGCTCGTTCTGGAAATGACTTTAAGTGTTCACTCTAATTATTCTTTCTTCCCCTTACCCCGGTTTACCGGATTCCGCGATTCGCCAAGTCGCAAACGATAAAGGAATCGTCGACGTCTGTCCGAATATGGCCCTCCCTTTTCCAACCACTGATAGGCCTGTCACTTGGACTTCATCACCCAGATCCCGTCCCAGTCGTCCGCAGGCGGATTGGCCTGTAGATGTTTGCAACGATCGATGTACATGCCGGAAAGTTTATCCGATGGATTGAGGCTGAGCGCTTCGCCGAAGGCGTTGATGGCCTTGTCCCACTTGCGCGTCCGATAGAGTTCCCGGCCGGACTTGAAGTGATTCAACGTCTCCATCAGGTTGGGAAAGGATTCTTCGGTGTGATAATCGAGGATTTCGTAAACGGCGACCGGTTCCGTTTTGCCCTTGACCACAACCCAGTCCACATCCCGCATTCGATAAGTGCCGTTTAATCTCTTATTGGTATTTTCGCTGATCAGGATGCGGGAGAAATACTGTTTACAGGCGCTCTCCAGACGGGCGGCGAGGTTCACCCCATCGCCGATCATGGTATAATTGCTCTGCTTCTCGGAACCGATGTTTCCGACCAACATGCTGTCGGTGTTCAATCCGATGCCGATCTCGATCTCGTCGTCGCCCCGCGCCTTCCGTTGTGCATTGAATTCGGCCAGGCGCGTGATCATCGAAATGGCCGCGCGCACGGCTCGATCGGCGTCATCATCATGTTTGAGGATGTGGCCGAAGCCGGCCATCAACGCATCACCGATAAATTTATCGAGCTGCCCTCCCTCCTGCTCGACGCAATCCACCATGACGGTGAAGTAATCGTTCAACAGGCTGACCGTGCCTTCGGCCCCCAGTTTTTCGGTCAGCGTAGTGAAGCTGCGGATATCCGAAAAGAGCACGGTCGCCACGGTGATTTTATCCTTGAGCCCGCCGCTTTCGCCGAGCTGATCGGCCAGGGCGGATCCGAGATATCTGGCCAGGGCGGCTTTGCCCCGCTTTTCCTTGCTGATGTCCTCGATCATGACCATTGAGCCGAGCCTTTTTTGCTCCACGCTGATCAGCGGCACCACCGTCAGGTTGACGGTGATTTTCTTGCCGGCGAATACCATTTCGGCATCAAGGGAGTTTTCGGGCTCCTGCGTTTTTTCCACTTTCTTGACCTTGTCCAACACCCAACTGTTGGTCTCCTTAAAAAAATCAGCCGACTGCTGATCGATGATATCCCCCGCCGCTGCGTGCATAATCCGCAGGCCAGCGGCATTGCAGGTCACTATTTTCCCGCTTTCGTCCAGCGTGACCACGCCGCTGGTCATACTTTCAAGAACACTCTCGTTGTAATTCTTCATGTTCTGAACATCGGCGAAGAGCTTCGCGTTCTCCAGAGCCAGCGAGATTTTTGCACTGAACGCCTTCAGGCGGGATTCGTCCTCAGCGGTAAAGGGACCGCCTTGTTTGTTCAAACACTGTGCAGCGCCAATCGTTTTCCCCTCCTTGTTTACGACCGGAACGCACAGAATGGAGCGCGTGAAATACCCGGTCTTCTTATCGAATGCCGGATTAAACCGGAGGTCCGCGTAGGCGTACGGGATATTCACCGTCTCGCCGGAGGTAAACACGGTGCCGGCAATGCCGAGATGGTTCGGGAATCGGATTTCGATGCTTTGCAGACCGGTGCCGACGCTGGACCAGAGTTCGTTGGTGTTTTCGTCACTAAGAAAGAGCGTTGCGCGGTCAGCCTTGAGCATCCGCTTCGCCTCGTTCATGACCTTTTGAAGCAGCGGCTTGAGCTCCAACTCCGAACTGACATCGGACACGATATCCAGGAATTCCATTTCCTGCTCGCGCGTCTTCTCCATCCGCTCAACATACTGCCGGCTTTGAAGAGTGATTGCCGCCTGAGTCGTCATGGCCTCAAGCAGATGCAGGTCCTGCTCGTTGTACTGCCCTTGCTTCTTGTTGAGCGTCTGGATTACGCCGATGAGTTGGCCGGCGACGGTCTTGATCGGCGCGGCAAGAATGCTTTTGGTGTGAAACCCGGTCTCCTTGTCGATCGATCGGTCGAAACGAGAATCCTCGTAGGCGTCCGGGATAATAGCGCCCTCACCGGTCTGGTAAACATGCCCAACAATGCCTTTGGTGTTCAGGATGCGGAATTCGCGATGATTGGTGCCCAAGGCAACTCGGGAATACAATTCCCCGGTTTGATCGTCATTGAGCCAGAGAGTCCCCCGCTCGGAATCCGTTTCCTCAGTTGTAATCGCCACCACCGTCCCCAGCACTTCGTCCAACGTTTCGATGGCGGCTACCCGTCGGGAGACATTGAGCAGCATCTCCACCTGCCGGAGCTGTTCCCGCATGGTTCCGCCGAAGCCGTTTTTTTGCGTCGTGCCGGCGCGTTTGCGCTGAGGTTTAGCGGCCATTCAGTTCTTCCATTTTATTTCGAAGCGACGCGATGGTCTCTTGCAACTGTTTCTGGTCGTCGTGGGAGGACCGATTCTGGTCCTGCAATTCCGTCTGGTGAACGAACCGCACATTGTCCATTTCGTCGCGCAGGGCGGTGATCGTCTGCTTTAACTGGGTAGTTTCGTCGCCCGCATTGGCGATCGCCTCCTGAACTTCCCGCTGTTTTTCGAAGCGCATGTTTTCGAGCTCATCACGCAACGCGGAGGCGGTGTTTTTCAACTGAACGATTTCACTGTTGGCATTGGCCACCGCTTCCTGCACGCCGCGCTGATTCTCGAACTTCATGTTGTCCATTTCGTCACGCAGGGCGGTAATGGTCCGCTTGAGTTGGACAATTTCCTGATGCGCGGCAGCAACCGCTTCCTGAACGCATTGCTGTTTTTCAAACCGCTGGTTGTTCAGCTGGTTCTCCAATTCGACGACTTCCGCCTTGAATTGGGCGATCGTCTTCCGGGAACGAGAGACAGACGAGCTGGTGATTGTATTTTTGTTCAATGACATTTCATTCGCGTTCGGACGTGCCACCAATCGAACGCCGGCCTCCGGACGTTCAGCCAGAACCAATCGGCCCCTGGCTTATCCCAACAGGCCGCACATTCAGGCGCGAGGATGGGCAGCGAAACCTGATTTAGCAAAATCCAAATGTCACGCTCGACCAAAGACATAATCTTCTTTCCCACAGGGGTTGGAGGGCCTTTATTCTTGAATCAACACTTCTAAACCTCATCCTCTGTCGTGAAATGAACGAGGCGCAGATGGACGATATCCACGAACATGTCCGCAACAACGATTATCCCGAATCAACTTCCGGCATGGAGTGTCTCGCGACGAACGCCGGTTTTAAAAATTGCGCCGTTCTTTACCGCACCGATGATCATTATTATTCCGTGTTACAACTGACCGCGTAATCACGGCGATTGGCGACCTGCTGGATGATTTGCTGAAAACCCTTCTCAGATAGCAGCGGCAATCGCGTCACCCATTTCGCTGGTGCCCACTTTTCTCGCCGCCGGGTCGGAAGCTGAAAATATGTCCCCCGTTCGCAATCCATCGGCAATGGCCTTTCCAACTGCGGCATCAATGGCGGACGCCTCGTCGTTCAATCCGAAGCTGTAACGCAACATCATTGCGACCGAGAGGATTTGCGCGATCGGGTTTGCGAGATTCCTGCCCGCAATGTCCGGTGCCGTGCCTCCGGCCGGTTCATAAAACCCGAACGTCACTCCCTCTTCCGTGGAACCGAGGCTCGCGCTCGGCAGCATGCCCAATGAACCGGCCAACGCCGCAGCTTCGTCGCTCAAGATGTCACCAAACATATTTTCGCAAAGCATCACGTCAAACTGCGTCGGATTGAGCATCAACTGCATCGCCGCGTTGTCCACGAACATGTGCTCGACAGCGACATCCGGATAATCCTTTGCCACTCGGGTCACGACCTTGCGCCACAACACGCCGTTCTCAAGCACGTTGGCCTTGTCAATGCTGGTGACTTTCTTGCGTCGCAGTTGCGCGGCCTTGAATCCAACGTGGGCGATGCGCTCAATCTCGGGCTCGGTATAGACCATCGTGTCAATCGCCCGCTCAAAGCGCAGAATGCGTCGCGTCTTCTTCCGGTCTTCCAGATTAACGTTCTCCTTTTGCGTCACGACT
>CALBIE010000769.1 GCA_937893495.1 uncultured Verrucomicrobiales bacterium
CCTCTTCTTTTTATGCTCAAGTTATGCTCCAATACCGATTTTAGAATACCGAATACCTTGCCTGCCGGTGTAGCTGAGTGGACTTCGGAAACTTCGTACAATGCTCTAAAATCTTTATGCGCTTCGTTAGCTACTACAACTTCTATTGGGTTCGTTTTATTCTTGAAAAGAAAGGTGAATCCCGGACTTAGGTACGGATGCATTGAGAGGCCAACAAAGGAAACTTTCGTCGCCTGTTGAACTTCTTTTTGCGCCCTTATCCACGTCCTGATACAGAGGTTCTTCAACATTTTTTCTTCGCCCTGGGCGTCCTTTGGTTCCGGTTTGAGTGAACCCTCTTCGTTTAGTATTTCCCAAGGGAAAAACGTTGGGATTGAATGACTTACTCGAAGTGCGTGGATTAAATGTCCTGCCAATCGCACTCCCGAGAACGATTTAGTTTCGAAAAAATGTTGATGGTTTATGCGTCCTGAAATTGTTGGAGTGGGATAGGCCACGGTCCCATGAAGTTTGATCAAAACGAACCCTTCAAATTTTTCGAGAGTATTGGTCTCTGGTGTTAAGAACCCTCCTTGGATAGCATTGTCTTGGTCTCCGATGCCTGAACGGTTGTTGCACACAGCCTGTCGTTGCAGATAGGCGCGATGCAGGATGAATTCCAGATAAGGGTCGTAGTTAAAAGACATTACTGTCACATCGCCCCGCAAACCTGGAGAATCGGGGTTGAACAGTTTTTGAACGAATGGGTAGTAATCGGATTTCAGATAGTCGTTTTCCGGGTTGTGAAGGCAGCAAAGGCAGATTCGCATCAAGTGTTTCAAACTGACTGCCGTTTTTTTCGCGTAACCAGTTGCAGCCATCTTGCAAAATTCATCCACCGATCCAAAGCCGCCTTCGCGAAACAGTGTGATCACCTTCGCGAAATCATCCCCAAAATCTTGCAATCGTTTTTCGTCGTCTGGATTTACATTTCCGTCATGCGGGAGGTTTTGGCGAACAGCATTCCAAGATCCCATTCTCTCTCGTAGTTTGTCGGCAAGTGGATAGCCCGAAGAATGTGATGCTCCGGCGCCTAGAAAAATAACGTGCTTTTCCATATTTTAGCTCCTTTTTCCACAAGTGTTGATACCGCTTGGCTAGGCGGATGTCGAGTTCTCTTGAAGGTGGTAAGTATCCAGCAACTACGTTTGAGCGCCTGCTCTGGTTGCGCTGGGCCGAGCTTTTGCAGTTAAAACTGCCGGAGCGCGGCATTTATGCCGCAGAAGCATCCATTTGCAACCAGCGATCGCGCACGCAATGCTGGCTTTGTATGTTCGCACTATCTTGTGTGTCAGAACCATTCTCGCAAAACTTCGCGAGCCAATTGGAAATCCCACGTTTCTGCGGCATAAATGCCGCGCTCCAGGCGCATCGAACGAAGCAACGCGTTGAAGCTGCGCGGGTTGGACGGAAGTGTTTTGACAGGATGTGGAACTCATTGACCCGCAAGCCTGAATTGCTACCCTCCAAGGATGTTAAAGCCCGGGTTTGGAGTATTTATCGGCTCTGTCTGCCTCTTGATGGTCGGCTGCAACAAAACGGCGGATGTCACCGAACCAGCGCCGACTGTTGCGGAAAAACAATCCCCCGAAAATGCCGAAAAGCAATCCTCAACCAACGGAACAGCGACGGTGGCGAAAATTCCAGTAACGGAAGTGAAAGAACCGTCGCCACCGGGCATGGTGCTCGTTCCAGCGGGTTCGTTCACGATGGGGAACACGTTCAGTGGCGAAGGTACTGATAACGAACAGCCGGTGCAACCGGTTGACGTCACGGCGTTCTACATGGATCAGCATGAGGTGACGAAGGCGCAGTGGGATGACGTTTACAACTGGGCGACCAAGCACGGCTACGCCTTTGAAAACGGCGGGCAGGGCAAGGGGACCAATCACCCGGTGCAGTCGGTATCGTGGTATAACTGTGTGAAGTGGTGCAACGCGAAGAACGAGAAGGAAAATCGTATACCGGCGTATTACACGAGTGCGGAGCAGACGACGGTGTATCGCACGGGACAGATCGCCGTGGAGAATGATTGGGTGAAGTGGAACGCGGGATACCGGTTGCCGACGGAGGCGGAGTGGGAGAAGGCGGCGCGGGGCGGCCCCAGTGGGCAGCGGTTCCCGTGGAGCAACACGAACAATATTACGCACAGTCTGGCGAATTACAGAAGTTCCCCCAGACACCCCTACGACACCAGTCCCACCCGGGATGAACACCCGGCCTCCAAAATCGGGGATCGTCCGTACACGAGCCCGGTCGGAAGTTTTGATCCGAACGGGTATGGCCTCTACGACATGGCGGGGAATGTGTGGGAATGGTGTTGGGATTGGTTCGGTTCGTATTCGAGTTTCCCGACGACCGACCCGCATGGGTCCACCCTGGGCTCAAGCCGCGTGCTCCGCGGCGGAAGTTGGGACTACTACGCCGACGGCTGCCGAGTGGCTTACCGCGGCAGCAGCCCGCCGACTGGCAGTTACAGCAACATGGGGTTCCGCATTATTCTGCCCCAGGGTAAGTCGAAGTAGGAGGAGCTCAATGCCTGGAAAACCTGCTGGAAACTGACGCTGTCGTTGGGATTGAAAACGGAATTAGACCACGATGCCCTCTGGTAGAAGTGAACATGAATACCGGAAAGAGAATACATCTGCTCTGCTCGACAATCTGTCTGGGTATTTTTTTGGTGACCTCAAATCTTTCCGGGGCGGATTCTTTCAAGGAGATTGAAACAAAGGCGGAAACGGGTGATGCTGAGGCGCAGTTCCATCTGGGCCAGATGTACAGCAATGGCCAGGGTGTCACCAAAAACGAAGCGGAGGCATTGAAGCATTGGATCAGGGCCGCCGAAAAGGGATTTACCGCTGCGCAAATCCTGCTCGGTCTCATGTATGAAAATGGCAGGGGCGTCATCAAGGACGAGGCGGAGGCGATGAAGTGGTATCGGAAAGCTGCCGAACAGGGTGATGCCAATGCGCAATACAGTCTCGGTGTCATGTATGCGAATGGTGACGGCGTCATCCGGAACGAGGCGGAGGCAATTAAATGGTGGAGCAAGGCAGCCGAACAAGGAATTGCCCGTGCTCAGTGCAATCTTGGTGTCATGTATGCGAATGGTCGTGGCGTGGTGAAAAATGAAGAGGAGGCGGTCAAGTGGTATCGCCAGGCCGCCGAACAGGGAATTGTCCGGGCACAATTAAATCTCGGCTACATGTATGCCCTCGGCAGAGGCGTCATCAAGGACACTACCACCGCCTACATCTGGTATCTGATCGCGGGTGCGAAAGGAGACGAACAAGCACGAAAGAACATTCCGATTATTGAGCGGGAGATGACTCCATCCCAGCGAGCGAAGGGACAACGCATAGCCAACGATTGGAAGCCATCAAAATTTTCCGGTCAGGTTCAGTCATCCAGGAATTTGCCTTAGTTTCGACCAACTATCACCGGCACGGGTTTCTTCGCGACCGACGCAGTCGACTCTCGAATTCTTCTTCGGCGGGACTGATGGATGATGTGAAAAAAGTCGTTGCCGCCCCTCATAGCGCGAAGGAGTTCTCCTCCCAGGAGAGTGAATGGGTTTCGTTGTCGCTTTCCAATATCTCGTACACGACACGGTAGACACAGTCACCCAGACTCCCTTCCGGTAACGTGTAGCTGCTATTCCATGAATCGCCGCTCGGAGCCCGTTCAATCTGCACGGTTCCGCCCAAACGTTCGATTAACTCTCGTAGCATACTGGACAATGCCCAACTTGGCTCGATCTCGGATATCACGGTCAAAACGTCGGACCCAGCCACTTTCATGCTACCCCGACCTGCAGCCAACGTAGTGTGAACATCAAACTTCAATATTACGGCAGGGCAGTGACCTTTGTTAATGAGTTTCTGAAAACGGTCGGCCAATTCCCTTTTTGATACCATTTCGATTTCGAGTGGTACCGGGTCACCAGACTCCGTGAAAGTGTGGGTGTTTCCGCCATTCAGGCGTAGATTTACCCGACTTCCTCCATTGGGTTTCTCGGTCGCTCCAACGTCGATGTCGTGCTGCTCAATAAAGTCGAAGTCAGATTCGTTCAGGCATCCCAACTCGAACAGTTCGTCTTTTGTGAAGTGACTCCAAGAAGTTCTGGCATCGCAAAACTCCATGATCCGCCGGGAGATAGACTGTTTTCTTGCCTCGTCTTCGTCACTCATAACGTATTTGACCCTATTTCACCGTCATTCCAGTGAGGTCACAAGCAGGAAAACAATCATCAAAAGCCCGTAGTTCGACG
>CALBIE010000770.1 GCA_937893495.1 uncultured Verrucomicrobiales bacterium
AGGGGAAACGCCCGCCGCCAGATGTCGTCACAATGGAAATCAAACAAGTCGGCGAGAAGCGCTTGTATGGTGAGGCCGAAGCGAATCCCCAGGTCGATATTATGTGGCACACGCCGGCCTTCGGTCATCCAGACACCTATGCGCTGAGTGTCTTGTCGCAAATATTGAGCACCCGGACTGGACGCCTCTACAAACAACTCGTCGTAAAGGACAAAATAGCGACCGAATCTTTTGCCGCCAATTACACGCTCAAATACGGCAGCGTGTTCAACGCCGGTGGCGAATCCGTTGATGGAAAGAAACCCGAGGACGTCGAGGCGGCCATCTATCAGGAAATCGAAAAGCTCAAAACTGATTTCGTTCCGACCCGCGAACTACAGAAAGTGAAGAACAACTTCGCCGCCGCCGAATATCGCAAGCTCGCTCATAATCACGCCATCATGCAGCAATTGCTGCGGTATGAGGGCGCGGGGCGCTGGCAGGAATTCAACGAAGCGGGTCCGAAGATTCAGGCGATAACCGCGGAAGACATTCAACGGGTCGCCAAAGAATACTTCGTGAAAACTAACCGGTCGGTCGCCGTATATACGCGCAAAGCCGGCACGAAGGCAGATCCGGAATTCGCCGACCTGACTCCGGAACAGAAACCCGTTATTCGCCAAATCATCGCGTCGCTCAAAAAGGAAAGTAACGTTGAGAAGCTGCAGGCACAGTTGAAACAGATTTCGGAGCGACTCGAAAAGACAGACAAGAAAAACCAACCGTTCATGAAAATCATGAAAGCGAAGATCGAGGAACGCATCAAGGAATTGAACAGCAAGTAATTTTTCCCGACATGAAACTCTACTCCCTTATTAGCACTGCCCTGGCTTTTGGAACGCTCGCCAGCCTCGGTCAGGCGATTCCCGACCGGCCCGAGAAACTCAAGTTTCCCCGATTGGATTTTCAACCTCCGATTCCGGCCGACTATCGGGTCGAGCTCAAGTCGGGCCCCGTCGCCTATCTGGTGCCGGACCGCGAACTGCCGCTTATCAATATCAGTATCCAGGTAAGGACCGGTGATTATCTGGATCCCGACGGCAAAGAGGGACTTGCCGGATTGACGGGTTACCTGCTCGCCCGTGGCGGCACAAAAACCTGGAAAGCAGAGGATCTCGACGAACATCTCGCCTTCCTCGCTGCGAATCTGGGCAGTTCCATCGGGGACACATCGGGTTCGCTCAACCTCAATCTCTTGTCCAAGGATCTGAGCGAAGGTTTGAAAGTCCTGCGGGAAGTCCTGACCGCACCGCGCTTCCAGGACGACAAACTGACCCTGCGCAAGGAACAGATTCTCCAGTCGATGAAACAACGCAACGACGACGCGCGCGGCATCGAGCGGCGCGAACGTTACTTCCTTGTCTATGGTGAGGACTTCTTCCTCAATCGCCATTCCACCAAGGCATCAATCGATTCAATCACGCGCGAAGATATCCAAAAGTTTCATCAACAATGGTTCGTGCCCGGAAATTTTGTCGTGGCCGTAAATGGCGATTTCGATCGCAAGGACATGATCGCGCGCTTGGAAAAACTGTTCGCCGACTGGCCGGTTTCGGGCAAAGCTCCAGCGCCCGTTCCCGCCAAATACGAATTCGCGAAGCCCGGTGTTTACATCGTGGAAAAGGATATCAACCAGGGACGCGTCAACGTGGTGATGCCCGGCATTCATCGCGATGATCCGGATTTTTTCGCCGGACAGATCATGAACGATATCCTTGGCGGAGGCGGTTTCACATCTCGCATCATGAATCGCGTTCGTTCGGATGAAGGATTGGCCTACTCCGCCGGCTCGGCGCTGCCGGGCGGTGTATATTATCCGCAATACTTCATCGCAGCGTTCCAATCCAAGTCCATCACCGTGGCCTATGCGACCTCGATCGTGATGGAGGAACTCAAGCGCATTGCCACTGCGCCCGTTACCGATGAGGAATTGAACACGGCAAAAAAATCGATGACCGAGACGTTTCCGCAGAACTTCGCTACGAAGGGACAGGTCGCGGGGCAGTTCGCGGCGGACGAATACTCGGGCCGGTTCGCAAAGCACCCAGAATATTGGAACACCTATCGGCAGAAGATTGAACAGGTCACGGCGGCGGATGTGCAACGGGTGGCAAAGCGTTTCATGAAATTGGACGAAGCCGTCATCCTCGTGGTGGGTAAGAAAGAAGAAATCCTGAAGGGCCACCCGGATCACAAGGTCAAGCTGACCGACCTCGTGAAAGGTCCACTTGTGGATGTGCCCCTGCGCGACCCGCTGACGATGAAGCCAGTCGCAAAGTAGAGGCTTCAACCACGAATTCACACGAATGGTTGAGCGG
This sequence comes from uncultured Verrucomicrobiales bacterium, assembly GCA_937893495.1. Lineage (GTDB taxonomy): Bacteria > Verrucomicrobiota > Verrucomicrobiia > Limisphaerales > JAYPXF01 > CALBIE01. Next base: position 2,358 of record CALBIE010000770.1, read on the forward strand.
CGGCGGAGACGCCGACGGAAAGGGGAGCACACGCCGCTGGCGTGTCCCATCCGGCGGCTCGCCGGATGCTCGTTGGGCGGGCGGATCCCTGTTCCCGAATGAAACTACAGTGATTACCACGTGCCATGTTCAGTTCGGCGAGCCGCCGAACTGAACAGCCGGGCCGGCTGCGCTCCCCTTTTCATTCGTGGCCGAATCAATCCGGTTGATGCAGAGCCTTGCGTTGTCGTCATACCGGGAGTTTTCCTGAGAATTCTCACGGTTCCATTCGATGGCCGATCACGGCCATCGCCGCGTAACTGGCCACCGCCAGCAGCAATTGCAGGTCGGCCTCGTTGAAAAGGGTTTCCCTCCGTGGATTGTCCACGCACAAAACGCCCAACCGGCGGCCTTTCCAGAACATGGGCGAATACATGCCGGTCTTGATTTCCAACCGTTTCATGGAGGCGGTGGGTTCCTGCTCCAGCGTGTTTCGCCAGACGAAAGCCCGGCTTTCATCCAGCGCGCGGGCGGCCAGGGTCACGCTGACCGGGACGTCGCCGTCCGGTGCCCAGGCTTTCACTTCCAATTGATTGGAAGCGGAGTTGAGGAGCATCAACGCGCCTCTTTCGGCTCCGGGCACCACGTCCAGAACGCTTTCTACAATGCACTGCAGCAATTCCTTCAGGTCCTTCTTTTCGGCAAATAGCAAGGGTAGCCGCAGGATGAGTGCGAGCCGTTGCGCGTCGAGCCGAGACTGCCCCGCGACATCCAGAAATGAGGCGTCTTCGGCCTTTAACTCCGACTCCACGTTGACGTCCGACTCTCCGCCGAGCGGAGATCCCGCCGGTGCGGAGCCAGGGATTGGTTTTGGCGTTGCGGTGGACTGGTCCGGTTTCGGAGTCAACGCAGTTCGCGTGACAAAATCGCTTTCCTCAATAGAGGCGTGGATTTCCGCCGTACCAATTTGAATAACATCGGTGTCTTTCAGTTGGTGACGGGACTGCAGCCTGACGCCGTTCACGAATGTGCCCTGTTTGCTGGCCAGGTCCTCGACCCAGAGCGCGCGGCTCTGCCACCAGATTCGGGCGTGGGTCCGCGAAACCGCGTCGTCGTCGAAGAGGTCGATGTCCGCCACCATCAAGGGATTGGAGCGCCCCACGATGGCCTGGTTCTTATGGACGATTGCTTCCCTGGTTTCACCCTGAAACGTGTATTTGATCTTCATGTCGGCTCCCGCGCGCACTCCATCCGCTCCCGGCAGTTCGGGAAGCAGAATTGTCGTGAAGTGTGGCATGGCTCTGCTATTCTGGCAACATCCTTGAAATGGAGAGGACGAGGTGAGCTATGAGTGACACAGATTACGCGGCGGAAATGGAGCCCGGAACGATGGTGGGTGGCGGTCGTTACTCGCTGTTGAAAATCGTGGGCAAAGGCGGCATGGGTGTTGTGTGGCTGGCGGAGGACTCCCGTTTGCAGGAACAGGTCGCGTTGAAATTCCTGCCGCGCGAAATTTCCCATGATCCAACGGCGTTGGATGACATGCGCCGCGAAACGCTCAAGAGTCATCGACTGTCGCACCCAAACATCATTCGCATTCACGATCTGGTTGAGACGGAGGGTGAACCGCCGTTCATCTCGATGGAATACGTCGATGGTCCGAGTCTTTCCGCGCTGAAAGTCGAGCAACCTGAACGGCTCTTTCCATGGGAATACCTTGAACCATTGGTGCAGCAATTGTGCCAGGCTCTCTCGTATGCCCATGGCGAAGGAGTGGTTCATCGGGATCTCAAACCGGCTAATATCATTCTGGACGCTCGCGGGCGTTTGAAACTCGCCGACTTTGGAATCGCGGCGACGGTTTCCGAATCCGTCAGTCGAGTGTCCCTGCAAAATCTGACGAGCGGCACAGTGGCCTACATGAGTCCGCAACAGATGAACGGGGAGATTCCAAAAGTGAGTGACGATATCTATGCGTTCGGCGCCACGGTTTACGAACTGCTGACCAGCAAGCCGCCGTTTTTCTCCGGCGATTTCATGCACCAGGTTCGCAAAGTTGTGCCTCAGACCCCCATGGAGCGGCTTGCCGCACTTGAACTCGCGAATGAGATCCCCGCCGATGTTTCGGCCATGCTCATGGCCTGCCTTTCCAAAGATCCCGCACAACGCCCCCCCAGTGCTGAGGCCGTGGCGGCCTGGCTCGGATTGGAGGCGACGTCTCCCAATGCCTCGGAGTTTATCAGTGAAGGTGAAATCGATATGGGTGAAACGGTGGTGTCCGCGAGATCATCGAGTGGGATATTCAGCCTGGTGTGGGTGGTGCCGCTCTTGCTGGTCTGCCTGGGAACCGGCTTCGGCATCTGGAAATACTTCGAGAAGAATACCGGAACACCCCGAGGGGGCGGAGGTGTCGGGCAAAAAGCGTCTGCCCCAAACCCGAAGTCGCCCATGCCCGAGATGACGTCGTCCACGGAAAAGAGCCTTGATTACGGCACCACAAAGGACTGGCTCCCCACCGGGTTCTACATGGTGGAGGGCGGGTACTACGAAATTAAGGCGACGGGAAGATGGAAGGGCTCAGATGGAAAGGTTTACGGACCGACTGGCCAGGCAATGCAGCCACCACAGCTACTGGTGGCACCGCTGAATCCGGCGACCGAGCGGGAGAGTTACTTGGGAACGCACCCGAGGTTTGCACTCCTTGGCACCACCGGTGAGAGAAAGACGTCGTTCTTCGTTGGAGAGAATTGCCGGATACGCTGTCCGAGCAGTGGTGAACTGATGTTGCGAATGAACGAGGATCCCGCCACATGGACTGACCGTCCGGAGCGGTTGCATGTTGAGGTGCGCCATCTGGAAACCAGTCCGTTTCAGCAGAAGGATGGTGAACTTCGTATCACGGCCCGAATCGATTCGTCGGATGATCTTCACATAACTTCCGAAGGTTTGCACTGGCAGCACATCGGAGGAGGTGATCGCGTTGGTCGTATCGGAGTCAATCAGTATCCGACCATGGTCAACGACGTTCAGTGGTGGCCCAAATTTCAATCCAGAGGGCGAACCGAGCCTCTGGCCGCGCCCGGCCTGCTGCCATCAACATTCAAGTCAGTGCAATTGCTCGAAAAGCTTGGAAGAGGAAAAGTCACAGTCAAATCCGCTACAACGAAAAAGGTGGTTTTAACATTCAATGATGGGGGGCGCGGTTCAAGCACTCTCTATGTGCGCTGCAAGATTGAATGACTGAGGGAGTTCGAACACGCCGGAAATAAGGGGAGCACAGCCGGTCCGGCTGTCCAATCCGGCGGCTCGCCGGATTGATTTTGGCGCGCATGAATGATTGCGCAGTTTTGGAACACACCCGGCATCCGCATGCCATGGATCATTTTGGCGGGCCGCCAAAATGAACAGCCGGGCCGGCTGTGCTCCTCATCCATTCGTGTCAATTCGTGGTTGAAGTCAATCCGTGGTTGGGGAGACTTCCCGTGTGACGTTGCTGCAAATCATCGCCCTGATCATCACGCTGACCGCGCTGTTCAGCTATGCCAACCATCGGTGGGTGAAACTCCCAACGACCATTGGTGTGATGGTCATCGCGCTGGTGATGTCTTTGGGACTGATCATACTCGACCTGCTTGGTCTCGGCATCCTCGGGCACACGACGGAGATACTTGAAAAACTCGAGTTCGACGAGGCGCTCATGCAGGTGATGCTGAGCTTTCTCCTTTTCGCCGGCGCGTTGCACATCAACTTTGAAGACCTTGCCAGGCAGAAGTGGATCATTGGAATCCTGGCATCCGTCGGCGTGCTGTTATCAACCTTCCTGGTCGGCACGACCATGCACTTCGTCTTTCAGGCGATTGGAGTTCCGATTCCTTACACGTATTGCCTGCTGTTTGGTTCGCTGATTGCGCCTACGGATCCGATCGCGGTGCTCGGCATCCTCAAGACCGCCGACGCACCCAAAAGTCTGGAGACGAAAGTCGCCGGGGAATCACTCTTCAACGACGGCGTGGCCGTGGTGGTCTTCGCCGTGATGTTCGAGATTGCGGTGGGCGGCGCGGAACCGTCGTTCGGCCACATCGCCGTTCTCTTCGCGGAAGAGGCGCTCGGCGGCGCGGCGCTGGGACTTGCGCTGGGTTGGCTGACCTATCAGATGCTCAAAAGCGTGGATCATTATTCCGTGGAAGCCCTGTTGACGCTCGCCCTGGTGATGGGCGGGTATGCGCTTGCGTCCGCGATTCATGTCTCGGGTCCCATCGCCATGGTAGTGGCCGGGCTGCTCATCGGAAATCACGGACGATCCTTCGCCATGTCCGATCGCACACGTCAACACCTGGACACGTTCTGGGAATTGAATGACGAAGTCCTCAACGCACTGTTGTTCGTCCTGCTCGGTTTGGAAATCCTGGTTCTGAAACTTCATCCGGATTACGTGGTCGCGGGACTGATCGCGTTTGTCGTCGTGCTCGGGGCGCGTTTTGTGAGTGTGGGGCTGCCTGTGCAGATGATGCGCAGATTTCGCGAATTCACGCCCGGTGCGGTCAAGGTGATGACGTGGGGCGGCCTGCGCGGCGGCATCTCAGTGGCGCTGGCACTTTCGATTCCCGCCGCCGAAGCCGGTGACGGCCAGGCTGCCCACGCACGCGACCTCATTCTTACGGTGACCTACGTGGTGGTAGTGCTATCCATCCTGCTCCAAGGATTGACAA
>CALBIE010000771.1 GCA_937893495.1 uncultured Verrucomicrobiales bacterium
CGATGGGTCGATGTTTGTTGGTCAAAGCAACCGGGGGTGGAATTCGCTCGGCGGCAAGAGTTACGGAATGCAACGGCTCATTTGGACCGGCAAGACACCCTTTGAAATCAAAACAATGGAAGCGCTGCCAACCGGCTTTCGACTGACGTTCACGAGGCCCATCGACAAGCGTGGTGCCAGTGATCCAAAGAGCTATCAATTCATCAGCTACACCTATCCCTATCACTCAAAATACGGCGGAGATGAGATCGACGTGAAACGGCCGGGAGTGATGACCGCGACGTGTTCGAAGGACGGATTGTCGGTGGAACTGAAGATTCGCGGACTTCGCGAGGGATATGTCCATGAACTCGATGCCGCCGCATTACGATCGACGGAGGGGGTGGCACTCCTGCATTCCGAGGCGTATTACACGCTGAATCGGATTCCGTAAGTCAGACGGAAATATTGGTCGGTGATACGTCGGTCTGAATAATCCCGAACGACTTGAGCCGATCCAGCACAAGGGACGCTTTCAGCCAGTCCTCGGTGCCGAACTCCTTTAATTTCTCAGCCTCCCAATCCGATTCCATTGGCGGAAAACCGATCGGCAAGGCATCCAGATAGGCTGCGGCGAAATCCAGGCAGAATGGCCGGCTGACCAGTGATATGTGGACGACACGCAGGTCATCCGAGAACGAGAGCAGATCGGGTACATGGCAACCGACGATTTGCTCAACACCTTTCTCTTGGAGTCGGAGGTAAACATCTCGCTCACGTTTGTATGGATCTTCCTCTTCGAAAACTTTTACGACAGATGCCGAATGTCGCGCAATTATCATGAAGACGCGGCCATGGATGCCGAACCCTATCTGCCTCACGATTTGAAGGTTGTTGGCTCCCGCAAAAGCGATTAGTCTGTCCTCGATGTCGTCCATGTATCGCAGCAGCCGTTCACCCATCGTCGAGATGGAACTGATTACGAACGGCGAAAAGCTGGCCGTCGCAAAATCCGGTCCCGATTACCTTATCCTCGCCTCGCCGGCGCAAATTCCCGCAGGCGAGGCGGAATTGATCGTAGCGATAGAAGGCGAAACCACCAGCATTCAGTTAGCGGTCGCCGAATCCGTAGATGGACGCCGCGTTGAGCTGGTGGACTCGCGGTTCACGAGCCCGAGGCCGATTCCCGCATCCGCGCCGGCGCTTGCCTGAATTCCTTTTTCGGTGACGTTCTTCCTTTCGGGGTTAATCATCACTGGATGATTCGATGTGCTTTTGCTTTTGCCGTCCTGATGGTGACCGCGTGTCCAACTTCTGCCCAATCCTGGCCGGATCCAGTCGCCAACCACGTCGTGCCCTATCAAAGCCTCGGCATCACCCACGGTCCGGTGCTTGGACGCATGACCGCAAACTCGGTGACAGTTTGGATTCGCACTGCGGAGGCGATGCCGTTCAATGTGCTGGTCAGCACAAACCTGCCGTTCAACAAAGCGCGGTCGGTGAGCGGAAAGACGGTGGCTGACAAGGATTTTACCGATTGGGTGACGGTGAAAAAGCTGCGGCCCAACACACGTTACTACTACGCGGTACAATTGCGCGGCGAGATTGTCGATATCCGCGCCGAAGTGGATCAGCCGTGGCCGTCCTTCAAAACGTTGCCCGACGCGACCAGCTTTGCGCACGAATACAATCCCGAGGGGCGGTTCAACTTTTCGTTCTCCATCGGCGCGTGTCAGCGCCAGCGGTCGCCGGAGGACACTTACGGTATTTACGCCAATCCGCCGGTCTTCAACACGCTCTGGAAGTTGCATCGCGACCAGTTGTCCTTTCATATTGTCAATGGTGACTACACCTACGAAGAGACGCTGAACGGCGGGAAATCCGGGCTGGAGGGCAACTACAAGCTCTACCTCAATCGCGGCCGATCGCTGAACCGCTTCCTGCGGCATGTGCCGATGTTCACGATGTTCAACGATCACGAGATGACCGACAACATCGACGGCGCGGGAGAGGTCGGACTCGGTGACGGCAATTATCTCGTGCGCGATCCGGCAATGGAGGTGTGGGAATATTATGCGAATTGGGCGAATGATATCGCGCCGCAGAACGCACCGGTGCGATTCGGCACGGCGGAGGCAACGAAGGGGGCGAATGTCCTGCATGATCCTGCGGCGGACTTCACGTCGCTGAGCGTCGATCATATCAGCACGCTACACATCGGCGCGTTCTACAAGGGCAGTAAAAAACCCGCCAGGACCGAGCGTGGCGGCGCGAACGCCGGCGTGTATCGGGTGGAAAAAATCCTCGACGCGCATCGGTTGCAAGTGTCGCCCAAGCTGCGAGCGAGCGGCAATGCGCCTTACAGCATCGGCACGCATCGTTACTTCGACCGGATGATCGGCAACTGCCATTTCATCTTTCTCGACACGCGCAGCGAACGCACGCGATTCAAGGGACCGGACCGCGCGAACGATCCGGGCGAATCCGTGCTGGGTTCGGTGCAGAAGCGATGGTTTCTTGACACTGCAAAGAATTCTATGGCGGACTTTATTTTCGTCATCTCGGGCGACCCGTGGACAATTTATCATTCCGCCTTTCACGTGCGCGGGACGGATACGAAGACGAAGGGCGACGGTTTCTGCGGTTACGTGCACGAGCGTGAGGAACTGCTCGCGGTGTTGGACCAGATTCAGAAACCCGTGCTGATTCTCACCGGCGACGTGCATCATCCCTTCGCCGTGCAGATTTCCGACAACGTATGGGAATTTCTTGTTTCACCGATGAATTCGGCCGGGCATCCACTGGGCACGGCGGGATTGCCGCCATTGGGCGGGTGGTTCGACAGCCAGGGGCGCAAGGTGAAAATCAAGTGGTGCGGGGGCAACCCGGACAACGTGCATTACCTGCGCCAACGGCACAGCGTGTATTCCGTCATCAACGTCAACAACATCGTCCGGCACGGGCTCAACGACGGACCGGGCTACCAATACATCGCGTTCGACGAACCGCAGGTCGTCGTGCGATTCCACGACGGCTACACCGGCGAATTGCTTTACGCCGAAGGCATCTCGACCTTGGACGCGAAGCCGGAAGGCGCGGCGTTCCCCAAGGTCAACCGCTTCGGTCACTGGCGGAAGGATTTGGAGAAGAAGTGAAATCACGGCCAAGCCCCCGGACTCCCGTTCAATAATTCGGACTGTAGCAGCCGAGGTGACGAGGCTCAAACGCTTCGGAAAAGACGATTATGAACAGAGCCTCCTTACGTCGGCTGCTACATTTTGGAGGCTTTCGCAGATAGCGAACGGGCGCATTCGAGCGGAGCCCACGGAGCGCGTTTACGCTGCAGTAATGTCCACTTGCAACAATCGTCACCGACCTACGGAAGATTTCTTCACAGCAACGCTTCTGCGGACTGAAGTCCGCGCTCCCACTACGGGGCTCCGCCCGAATGCGCCCATAGCCGACCGTGTGTTACCTGTAGTCTTGTCTTCGGGGCCGCGCCTGTTAGGTTGTTGGCATGAGTTTGAATAGCGGGGAGTTCAATCGAGTTCCCGATCTGACGGTGATCGACGCGAGTCCTTACCGAGTCGCCTGATCGAGATGAGCGAACGTCAGAACAATAGGCGGCGAAATCTGAACGTGTGGCGTTTTTCGAGTTCAACCGCTTCGGTCAATGGAAGAAAGACTGAAAGTAATAGGAACCCATCGTATCCAACATCGCAAACCTGGCTGCCACTCCCTTTTTGCTGAATGGAGGATGAAGCAGTGACCGAATTTCGGACAACCAGACCTTCGGCCTCGTCGCGCTCGGCGTCAGTCGGAGGCAGGACCTCATTCTGGTTGTCGGCATCTGATGCAATCGCCGGTCAACGCCATGCGGGAGTTTGAGCGATAACAAATCGTCCGAGCCCTGGATATCCACCGCTTGAGGTACGGCATGGATATGTCTGATTTACTAATACCGTGGACCCGGAAAGGAGATCAGAGGTTCGGCATAGCCTCACCCCACCGGAATCGTCCGCCATGCCCTCAACAAGGTGAGGTGACGCCCAACGGAGCTTTTGACAAAAAAAACCGGATGCCATCAAGACATCCGGTTTTGGAAAAACCTGACAACCAATCTCAGCTGTTAAATTCCTCCCAGACGCTCCCGACCATATCCTCGCTGGGCGTCAGGGTCTTGTCTCCCGGTTGCCATTTTGCCGGACAGGCTTCTGCCGGATGTTCGGCGATGTAGGCATTCGCTTTGATTTTGCGCAACAGTTCCCCGGCATCACGACCGACGTTGTAAAAATTTACCTCTGACGACGCCAGTTTTCCATCCGGGCTGATGATGAAGGTTCCTCGCAATGCAAGTCCCGTTGATTCGTCATAAACACCGAACATGCGGCTGACCTTTCCATTCGGATCGGCCGCCATGGTGAAGGTGACGTTTTCGAGCAGTCTTTCAGAGCTCTTCCAGGCCAAATGGCAGAATTTGGTATCTGCGGAAACCGAAACCACTTTGGCGCCAGCCTCTTCCAGCGCGACATTCTGATCGGCCAGATCCGCCAGTTCGGTCGGGCAGACAAAGGTGAAGTCCGCCGGGTAAAAAACCAATACGGTCCACTTGCCGGCCTTCTGAATATCGGAAAGCGAAATGGTGCTGAAATTGCCGTCACTCGGCTCGTAGGTTTCCAGGGTGAAATCGGGCACATCAGCGCCCACGCCTAACGGTAATTTGATCTCTGAGTCCATAGGTAATGTTTTTCCAGATCCAATAAAGACCCGGAAGCAGTAGTCCAAATTACCTCATTGTCAAGGAAG
>CALBIE010000772.1 GCA_937893495.1 uncultured Verrucomicrobiales bacterium
GATCAGCAACCAAACCTGAACCTCCTGTTACCGACACGAATGCCGCAAAATAAAAAGCAGGTTACCTTCTTCCATGCCATGCTTCCGATCGCGTTCCTGAGCGTTGTCATATTGTATGGACTCATTGCCCGTCCGCTGTTTCTAAAGCAGGACGCCTTGTCTTTGGAGTTGGTTTTTATTCTTGCCTCCTTTTTTTCCGTTTCCGAACTGCTTTGCCTCGGAATCTCCTGGCGGGAAATTCAGGAATCCATAGTGCGAAAAACGTCCACGGCGCTCCCGGCTTTCTTCATCCTGTTCGCGATTGGAATTATCATATCGAGTTGGATGATCTGCGGCACCATTCCGATGCTGGTTTATTATGGACTCCAATTGGTCAATCCCAAGTATCTGTATCTTGTATCGTTTCTCATCCCCGTTGTATTTTCGACCCTGACGGGGACGAGTTGGGGTTCGGTGGGTTCTATCGGTGTGGTTTTGATCGGCATGGCGGGTGCAATGGAGGCGAATCTCGGGATCACGGCGGGCGCCATCATTGGCGGTGCCTACTTCGGCGACAAAATGTCGCCGCTTTCTGACACCACCAATCTGGCCGCTTTGGCGGCCAATGTGGATCTTTTCGATCACGTTCGTTCCATGATGATCACGACCATTCCATCCGCGCTGTTGGCTGCCGCAGGCTATCTGATCCTGGGTTTCACCCATCCGCCGGCGACTCAATTGCTCGAACTCGGCAAGCTGGCGCCTTTTCTGGACTCTCTGAAATCCATGTTTTCCTTCGGTATTCTGCTCTTGATCCCGCCCGCCATCGTGCTGATCGGTTCGTTGCGAAAACATCCGACCGTTCCAACCTTGCTGTCCTCCGCTTTGGCGGCCTTCGCACTGGCGCTCCTCTTTCAGCGCTTCACAATCGCCGATGTCTCCAATGCCCTCTCAACCGGCTTTGCCGGTTCCATGGCACCATGGGCGGGCGACCTCCCATCTCAAACCATGACCCTCGTGAACAGGGGCGGCCTTTATTCCATGAGTCAGGCTATCTTTGTCGCCTTTCTCGTGTTCTTCTTCATCGGTTCGATCGACACGATCGACGCCATGCCGCGTGTCGTGACGCGGGTTTGTGCATTCGCGAAAACCCGCACCGCAACCATACTTTCCGCACTGGCCGCAACCGGCCTGACCAACGCCATGACGTCCAACCAGTATGCGACAAGTTTCATTGTCGGAGATGCGTTCAAGAGCCGTTTCGACAACTTGCGGATTTCCCGGAAAGTATTGTCCAGATCGCTGGAGGATTATGGCACCATGATCGAAAGCATCGTGCCCTGGACTTCAACATCCATCTTCATGGTGGCCACCCTGGGAGTCCCCTGGGCTGAATATTGGCACTGGCAGTTATTGTCCCTCATCAACCTGATCGTCGCGCCAGCCATCGCTGTCCTGGGGATCGGCTGTTTTTATAACGAAACGGACAAGGCATGAAAGACCCCCACTCCCCATCCGTGGACACCCTGATGGCGCATTTCGGCGAAGACAGGACGATGTATGACGGGGCCGTGGTGCCACCCGTCTTCCAGAACTCCCTTTTCACCTTCAAGGATTGGGACGATATCGACGCCGCGTTTGAGGACCGTACCCGTCGGCCCATTTACACGCGGTTGATCAATCCAACCACCCGGATCGCGGAGCAAAAGATTGCGGCGCTGGCCACCGCCTCACGCACGGATCTCGAGGCGCGTCTGACCGCCTCCGGAATGGCGGCGGTGTCCGCTGTGATCCTGCACTCGATTTGCGCTGGAGACCACGTCGTGGCGGTCAAGAATGTTTACGGCCCGACCAACAACTTCCTGAACAGCTATCTCCGAGAGAAGATGGGAGTGGAAACAACTTTTGTGCCGGGCACAACGCTTCAGGACTTCGCGCAGGCGGTCACGCCTAAAACAAAACTGATCGTGCTCGAGAGCCCTTCCTCGGCCGTGTTCACGCTTCAGAACATTCAGGAGGTGGCGGATTTCGCCCGTTCGAAACAGATCACGACCATGATCGACAATACCTGGGCCACGCCTGTGTTTCAAAAGCCGTTGGACCTGGGCATCGATCTCGAAATTCATTCGGCTTCCAAATACATCGGCGGCCATTCCGACGTGGTGGCGGGCGTCATCATAGGGCCCAGGGACCGGATGCAACGCATCGCCGTTCAGGAAGGCGAATTGCTCGGTGCCACCGTCGCCCCCTGGACTTCCTGGCTGATTACCCGGTCCCTCCGGACGTTATCCATGCGACTGGAGAGGCATCAGAAAAACGCAATGGCCATTGCCCTGTTTCTGGAGCAGCATCCGAAAATCCGACAGGTCCGTTTTCCCGGACTCGAAAGCCATCCCCAATACGAACTGGCATGCCGCCAGATGACGGGATTTACGGGTTTGATGGGGTTTGAACTCGACACGGAAGATCTTCCATCCATTAAAAGATTCTTCAATGGGCTTACCTATTTTCAAATTGGGGTGAGCTGGGGGGGGCACGAAAGTTTGATCTATGCCCCGGCCATTAGTTACCTGAAGGAATTGCCACCCGAACGATTCAAGGACCTCGGCATCTCTCTGGGCGACATGCGCATCTCGGTAGGATTGGAAAATGCCGAAGACCTCATTCAGGATCTTGCGAGCGCCCTGCAACTTATGTAGAGCTGACATCGGACGGCACCTGATGACAGGCGATCAGATTGCTAAGAGCGTGTCTAAAAAGTAGGGACCGACGTAAGGATCACTTCTTCAATTGCCAAACTGGGTGGATTCCAGAGCATTTGGAGCCTCGTCACCTACCATGCCATGAGAGTTTTCAGACACGCTCGTTCTCAACGAGGATTCTTCGATTCCGGTTCGAACCGCCATTCACGAGTTCTTGATTTGGATCAAGCCGGCAAGAGGGCGCATAAGAATAGAATGCCCGGCATTCAGAAGAACATCGAACGAGTCCCGGCGATTTGCATCCAACGCTCACGCCGGGACGGGTCTCCCAGTGCGCCATGAAAAAATCTGTCATTACCTTGTTGATTTCCACACTGACCGCCACCGGAGCTTTTACGGCGGAGTTCCACGTTGCCATCCAAGGCAATGATGCGAATCGTGGAACGCAAGAGGCCCCGTTACGGACCATCCAGCACGCCGCCGATCTGGCGCAACCGGGCGACGTGATCACCGTCCATGAAGGGGTTTACCGGGAACGTGTTAATCCACCCCGAGGGGGCCTCTCTGACCGGAAGCGCATCGTTTATCAGGCGGCACCGGGCGATAGGGTTGAAATCAAAGGTTCCGAGATCATCACAAACTGGACAAAGGTTCGGGACAATGTCTGGAAAGCGACACTGCCAAATTCATTTTTCGGTGGTTTTAATCCATACAGCGATCTGATCCGTGGCGACTGGTTCGACCGCAGAGGCCGGGATCATCATACGGGCGCGATATATCTGAACGGCGACTGGTTGACCGAGGCGGCGAATCTGGAAGAGGTGCTCATGGCAGAGGGTGCCGCTCCGGCGTGGTTCACCGGAGCGAACTCTGGTGGTGCTCTGAATTCTCAATTATGGTTCGCTCGAGTGAACGCCGATCAAACAACGATCTGGGCGCAGTTTAAAGGCGCAAACCCAAACACGGCACACGTCGAGATCAACGTGCGGAAAACCGTGTTTTATCCGGATCAACCCGGGCGGAATTTTATCACGGTGCGCGGCTTCACGATGCGCCACGCCGCCACGCCATGGGCGCCACCGACAGCCGAGCAGATCGGTCTGATGGGTACCCATTGGAGCAGGGGGTGGGTCATTGAGAGCAACGTGATCAGCCACTCCACCTGCTCGGGCATCGCCCTCGGCAAACACGGCGATGAATACGACAATACGTCGGCCAACACCGCCGAAGGCTACGTCAAGACCATCGAACGCGCCCATGCCAATGCAATCCCCTGGACGAAGGAAAACATCGGGCATCATATCGTGCGCAATAATGTGATTTCGCACTGCGAACAAGCGGGCATTGTCGGCAGTCTCGGCGCGGCGTTCAGCACGGTCGCAGGCAATGTCATTCACGATATCCACGTTCGGCGACTCTTCTCCGGAGCCGAAATGGCGGGTATCAAGTTTCACGCCGCCATCGACACCGTCCTTCGTGGCAATCACATTTATCGCACCTGCCGGGGACTCTGGCTGGACTGGATGGCGCAGGGCACCCGGGTTTCGGGTAATCTCTTCCATGACAACGCCTCCGAAGACCTTTTCCTGGAAGTGAACCACGGGCCGTTCATGGTTGATAACAATCTGTTCCTTTCGACCACAAGCCTCCTGGACATGTCGCAGGGTGGCGCTTTTGTCCACAATTTGTTTGCCGGGAAAATTGTCAGCACGGAGGAACCAAGCCGGCAAACGCCTTATCACCGCGCTCATTCGACGGTGGTTGCGGGACTCAGCTCAATCCAGGGCGGCGACAATCGTTTCTACAACAACCTTTTCGTGGGGCCAGGCGAAAGCGCGGGGCAGGTTGCGAAGAACGACAACCGGCATCGTCGGGTCAGTGGTTACGGATTGTGGGTTTACGACATCAGGGAATTTCCACTCCGAACGGGCGGTAATATTTATTACGGCCATTCTCAAATGTATGCCCAGGAAACCGGCGCTGACAGCCAGTCGAAATTCGACCCGAATGTGAACCTCGCAGCCGAGGGGGACCCCTTCGTCCTGCATTTCACGCCCGCGCCGGACTTAAATCAGGCACAATCCGAGGTCGTGACCAGTCAACTGCTCGGCGTTGCCAGGATCCCCGGTTTGCCCTACGAGAATGCCGACGGGTCATCGCTTAAAATCGACACTGATTACTTCGGCAAGAAACGAAGCGAGATGAATCCCAGGCCCGGGCCGTTCGCGAATCTGGAAATTCAACCGCTCGCACTTAAGGTCTGGCCGTTGAACGAAACACCATAAAGTTTCACCCAAACCTATTCCACGCTTGGGAGAACACCAATCCCAAGCGGGTCACTGTTTGCAGCCACCGTTCCATTCTCCCAAAACGGACCGGTCGTAGAAAGTAGGAGTCGACGTAAGAAGGCTTACTTCTCCAACGTCACCCAGCGGTTTGACTCTCTGCAGGATCGTTCATAGCATGGGACACGATGTCAAGGATTTCACAACCCGAGAAACTCGATTCACTGCATGCGAGCGATCCGGATGCTCAAGCCAGTCGCCGGGATCTTGTGAAAATTAATCGCTGGATGGGCAACTTCACGTGGTTTGAAAAAATCTTGAATCGGCAGTGCTCTGGTTGGAATCACTTCCTCGAAATCGGAGCTGGCGGCGGAGAACTCGCGATGCGCCTGATCTCAAAAGTCGGGTGCTCGAACTACACGGCTGTGGATCGAGTGCCGATGCCCGAAAACTGGCCGCAGTCCGCCTGCTGGCATCAGGGTGATTTGTTTCAATACACTGAATACACGACTGCCGAGGTGCTCCTGGCGAACCTGGTGCTCCATCACTTCAACGACAACGAACTTAGCCGAATCGGCGACCGTATCCAACAAAGCTCGATCACTAAAATCGTCGTCAACGAACCCTGCCGCCGCAGCTTTCATAAGTTTCAATTACGCGCCGGCAAACTCATCGGTTTCAATCACATAACCCTCTATGATGGCTCCGTCAGCATCGATGCCGGATTCCGCGCCGATGAGCTGCCTGAGTTGCTGGGGCTCACCTCGGGGCGATGGCATTGGCAAATCGAAGAAACGTTTATGGGTGCCTATCGCATGATCGTCGAGCGTGGATGAAACCGATCACCATTGCCGGAGCCGGACTCGCCGGGCTTGCGCTCGCCAACGCCCTGCAACGTGCCGGAGTGCCGACTACGCTGCATGAGGCCCACACGCTCCCTCGCCACCGGGTCTGCGGTGAATTTATTTGCGGTCGGGGCGCGGAGGCACTGGGGCAGCTCGGCCTCAGCGATGCTTTGGAAGGTGCCCGGCTGCACCGTACCATCCAATGGAGTCGCCTGGGGCAACCCGTGCTCGACTCGACCCTGCCCGCACCCGCAAGGGGACTCTCCCGTTACCTGCTCGATTTTCGTTTGGCGGAGAGTTTTCGCGCGGCGGGTGGTCAACTACTGGAAAACTCGCGCGTCGCGCCCCATCCCCAAGCCGGGCACATCTTCTGCCACGGCCGGCAAGCGAGCGCTTCCGATTGGATCGGCCTGAAATGCCACGCCCTCGACCTCTGCACCCACGCCGACCTCGAACTCCACCTCGGGACACAAGGCTACCTTGGGCTATCCGCCATCGAAGACGGACGCGTCAACATCTGTGCACTCTTCAAAAGCCGCCCCGAACTCAAAGCCCGCAAGACAGAACTCCTCTTCAGCTACCTGCACGCCTGCGGACTCCACGCTCTCGCCGGGCGGATACAAGCCAGTCAGATCGACCCTGAGAGTCATGTCGGCGTCGCCGGTATTCAATTTAGCGCATCTCCCGCAAAGCCCGACGCGGGCCTGCGCTTGGGCGATGCTTACAGTGTCATTCCCCCCTTCACTGGCAACGGTATGTCAATTGCTTTGGAATCTGCCGCGATCGCTTGCCCCTGGATTCTAAAATACACCAACGAAACACTGGCTTGGGAGAAAACCGTTCACCGTATTCAGGTTCAATTACACAAGCGCTTCTGGCGTCGCCTCCGTAATGCGAAATGGATACACCCTTGGCTCCACGATCCACAGCGTCAGCGCGTGCTCGCAAGAATCGCCCGACTCCATTTGCTCCCCTTCCAAACACTGTATAAACTCACTCATTAGTCATTTGATACACTCGTAATGTTTCTCGAATCCATCGCCCATGCCGTGCCCGCAGCCGCCTTCACCCAGGCGGAATGCTGGGAGATCATTCAACGCTCGGGCGAACTCGATCGGCTCAACAGCCGCTCTGCCAGTTTATTGGAGGCAATCCTAAATGGTAATTCCGGAATCGAAAAGCGCCATCTGGCAACGAACGAAGTTGAGCGAATTTTCTCGCTCGGAGCCGAGGCGCTGAACCAGAACTTTGAACAGGCCGCACCGGCACTCTCGATCGAAGCACTCACCCAGGCTCTCACCTTGGCCAACCTGGTACCCGAATCGCTCGACGCGCTCTTCATTTGCACCTGTACGGGATATCTCTGTCCCGGCATCAGCAGCTACGTCGCGCAACACCTGGGCCTTCGTCCAAACGCCTTTTTGCAAGACATCGTTGGGCTTGGTTGCGGTGCCGCCATCCCCACCCTTCGCAGCGCCGCTGGTTGCCTTGCTGCGAATCCCGAAGCCAGAGTCGCCTGTATCGCTGTCGAAGTCTGCTCCGCCGCCTTTTACCTCGACAACGATCCGGGCGTCCTCATCAGCGCTTGTCTCTTCGGCGACGGGGCTTCAGCCAGCATTTGGTCCAATGAATCCGGGCCGAAAAGTTATCGCCTGCATCATTTCGATACCGCACATCACCCTGAACATCGCGAATTGCTGCGTTTCACCAACCGTGGCGGCAAGCTGCGCAACCAACTGCACCGCTCCGTCCCCCAAGTTGCAGCGCCAATCGTGCACAAACTTTTTCAAAACTCCAAGCTTCCATCCGGCACGCAAGTCGCCTCACATACCGGCGGTCGGGATGTGCTGGATACGCTCGAAGCAACGCTCCCAATCGGGCCACTCACGTCGGCTCGCGAAACCCTCCGCCAATTCGGCAACATCAGCAGCCCCTCAGTGCTATTCGCACTCGAGGTCATGTTGAACCAAAAGAATGCTCCCGAATCCATCTGGCTCACCAGCTTCGGAGCCGGCTTCGCCGCCCACAGCGCTGAACTCACGCGCCATGAACAATTGTAGGGTGCACTGGAGTTGAATTCTCAGAGGGGTCAGTTCTTCATCAGAGGGGTCAGTTCTTGGTATTGCTTACACACGACAATTCGCGTAGTGTTCTTCCCTCGTGGCGCGCAAAGTCAGAGTTGAATATCCTGGGGCGATCTATCATGTGATGAATCGTGGAGACAGACGCAATGCCATTTTTGAGGATGACAAGGATCGGCAGCGCTTCTG
>CALBIE010000773.1 GCA_937893495.1 uncultured Verrucomicrobiales bacterium
AGGCTGATTCTCATTGATTTGATTATAAGAAGGGAGGACTTGTCTAAGATTTTTGATAATAGTCTGAAACACCTTGAAAATCAAGGATGATATTACATTCATTCCCTTGGTTTGGTGACCAAGAGGCAACCATCGTGCAATTGTTGTAATGTCAGCTCGGAACTGTCGTTTTCAAAGAGTCGCACGCGAATGAAGGAATTGGCGAAAGATCCGGGTCAAGTGGGTTGATCGAAGCTTGCCGTGCGAATTGCACGGATTTTTTCCGCGTGGTTGCAGAGTGCAAGGTCTTTCCGGTCGTCGGGCGGCACGAAATTTCCCGTGAATCCGGATAAACGCCTTTCCTTTGCCCAGGTACGCCACTGAGCGTCGCATTGGCCCACGGTTAGCTGGAGGTGGACAAGCTGCCGTTAGCGCTGGGTTTCGAAATCGAAAAAAACGACTCGACCTCAATGCGACCGCCGAACGACTGATGGTGAGCAGCAAGACAGTGGAGCAGTCGGAGGAAAGCGCGCGCTCAACGCATTATCGCTTCGAGCAAGGTCTAGCCCTCTCGATGCAGTCGATTGATTACGAAACCGCGTTGGCCGGTGGGCGCGTTCGGCGCGCGGAAGGTGAATCCGACCGGCGCATCGCGTTCGCTGCGTTATGCAAGGCTCTCGCTTTGCCGCAACTGGAATTCCAGTCGACGGGCAACTAATATGAAACGGTTTTTCAGAATACTTGGTAGCAGCCGACGTGAGGAGGCTCTGACCTTTGGATCGCGAAGGGACAAAAGGAAAATAGAGTCTCCTAACGGTGGCTGGTTCGGAATGTGGCCATCAGACGTTCTGGTGGCAGTTCTCGGATCGGCGCTGTGTTTCGCCGGTTGCGGTGCAAAGCCGGAAGCTTTAAAGGAAAATTCATCCAATCTCCCGATCGCCCGAGTTCGCGTGCAGGCTGTCGAAAACAAATCCAGAACGATGACCGAGGAAGTCGCCGGCACGGTGCGGGCCAAATTTCATGCAATGCTCGAAGCGAAGTTAAGCGGGCGCATTGCGCAGTTGCCGGTGGTTCTGGGACAACGAGTCAAGGCAGGGGAACTGGTCGTACGCCTTGATGCCGCCGAAATCAACGCTCGTCTTGAGCAGGCCGAAGCTGCACAGGAGCAGACAGAGCGCGACTGGAAACGCGCCTTGGCGTTGTTCGAGCAGCAGGCGGTCACACGTGCGGAATATGATGCAGCACAATCGCAAAACCGTTTCGCCCAAGGCGCGGCTGCGGAAGCGAGAGCGATGATGAGTTATGTGGCTATCGTCGCGCCATTCGATGGTGTGATAACAAAGAAATGGGCCGATGTGGGCGATTTCGCCGCACCTGGCAAGCCTCTGGTTGCAATCGAAGACCCTTCAGCGCTGCAATTGGAAGCCGACGTGCCCCAGGCCATTGCTTCCCATGTTCAACGTGAGGCCCGTTTCGCCGTGCACGTGGACGGCGTGAGCGGAGACTTGACCGGCACGGTCGGTGAAATCGGTCCCGCTGCTGACCCGATCACCCGCACGTTTCGGATCAAAGTGGATTTGCCCGCGCAGCCGGGCTTGAGTGCGGGTCAATTTGCCCGGCTGCTTGTACCGGTTGGGGAGCGCAGTTCTCTACGGGTTCCGGAATCGGCCGTCGTGGTGCGTGGTCAGTTGGAAATGGTTTTTGTGGTTGCGAACCAACAGGCGCAGCTGCATCTCGTGAAGACCGGGAGGAGGATCGACGACGAAATGGAAATTCTTTCCGGTCTCCATGCGGGCGACACGGTGGTGGTGGAGGGAGCAGCACAGTTGTCTGACGGGCAACGCGTGGAGCCGAAGTGATGCCAGAAATCCAAACTAATAAAACCGGGATGGGCATTGCCGGTCGCATTGCGAGCGCGTTTATTGATTCAAAGCTCACACCGCTGGTTGTCATCACATCCGTGCTGCTGGGAGTGGCGGCGATCATCATGCTGCCGCGTGAGGAAGAGCCGCAAATCAAGGTGCTGATGGTGGATGTGCTTGTTTCCATGCCTGGTTCTACCCCGAAGGAAGTTGAGGAACGCGCCACGCGGCCGATGGAGAAGCTCTTTTGGGAAATTCCGGGCGTCGAATACGTCTACTCGACTTCGCGTCCCGGCGAGAGTCTCGTTGTTGTGCGGTTCAAGGTGGGCGAGGATTTTGAGAAGAGCCTGGTGAAGTTGAACCAGAAGCTGCAGTCGAACATCGACCGCATCCCGAAGGGAGTTTCGCCGCCGCTGATCAAGCCCAAATCGATTGATGACGTGCCGATTCTGGCGCTGACGTTCCACAGCGACCACTACGATCATCTCACGCTGCGCCGTCTGGTGGTACAGGTGGAGGATGCGGTAAAGCAAGTGCCTCTCGTGGCCGAGACGACAATGATCGGCGGCGCGATACGCCAATTGCGCGTGTTGCTCGATCCTCTCCGGCTGGTTTCCAGGAACCTCAGCGCGACGGAAATTGTTCCGATGCTCACCCAGGCCAATCGGCAGACCATCGCCGGCGGATTAACCAGCAACAATCGCGAGGTGATCGTCGAGACCGGTGGTTTTCTTTCTTCAGCACGGGATGTAGGGAATGTGGTGGTCGGGGTTTTTGATGGCAAACCCGTTTACTTGCGCGATGTCGCGGAAATCGAGGATGGCGCGCCGGAGCCTTCTCAATATGTTTTCTTCGGAGCGGGCATGGCGAAAGCTGCGAACGCCAATGAGCAACCCGCCGTCACCTTGAGCATCGCCAAACGGCCCGGAGCAAACGCCATCTCGGTCGCGGATCTGGTGCTGAAGAAAGTTGAGACGCTTAAGGGGCGGACGATTCCAAACGATGTGGAAATTTCCATCACGCGGAACTACGGCGAGACGGCGGCGGAGAAGTCAAACGAACTGCTGCTGCACATGGGTGTCGCCGTGGTGGGCGTCTCGCTGTTGATCCTGCTGACGCTGGGGTGGCGCGAGTCGGCCATCGTGGCCATTGCGATTCCATCCACGCTGGCACTGACACTCCTGGTCTTCTACCTCTACGGATACACGCTGAACCGGATTACTCTCTTCGCCTTGATTTTCTCCATCGGGATTCTTGTGGATGACGCCATCGTCGTAGTCGAGAACATCGTACGGCATTTCCATTTGGGGAAGAACAAGGGCCGCAACTGGTCGGTCATCGCCGTGGAAGCGGTGAACGAAGTCGGCAACCCTACGATTCTGGCGACATTCGCGGTAATTGCCGCGGTGTTGCCGATGGGCTTCGTGGGTGGACTCATGGGACCTTACATGCGGCCGATCCCGGTGGGATCGGGGGCGGCGATGTTTTTCTCTTTGATTATTGCGTTCATCGTGACGCCCTGGGCTTCGATTCGTATCCTCCGCTGGGGTAAGAAATATTCTTCCCTGACGGAAGGCAAGGTGGGTGCCACCCAAGGCGGCGAATCGCATTCCGGTTTTGAGCACGAGGAAGATTTTTTCACTCGGGTTTATCGGCGCGTCATGGGGCCGATGATAGAGCAGCGGAAATGGCGCTATGTTTTTCTGGCGAGCATGGTCGGTATGCTGCTCGGAGCGATGGCTTTAATGGGCATCGGCTGGGTGAAGGTCAAGATGCTGCCGTTCGACAACAAGAGCGAATTTCAAATCATTCTCAATATGCCCGAAGGGAGCGCGCTGGAAGAGACTGCGCAGTGTGCACGCGAAATTGCCGCTGCCGTCCGCGTCGAACCGGAGGTGACCGACTACCAGGTTTACGCGGGTGTTGCCGCTCCATTCAATTTCAATGGACTGGTGCGCCACTATTTTATGCGCCGGGGTGCGAACGTTGCGGACTTGCAGATCAATCTGGTGTCCAAAGGCGAGCGGAAAGCCCAGAGCCACGACATCGCCAAACGCATCCGTCCGCGAGTGACCGAAATCGCCGCACAATACGGTGCACGTGTCGCCGTGGCCGAAGTTCCACCCGGCCCGCCGGTGTTGCAAACGCTGGTCGCAGAGATTTACGGTCCGAACCAACAAAGCCGTCTCGCACTGGCGGACAAGGTTGTCAAGGTCTTCGAAAGCACGCCCGGTGTCGTGGACACAGATTGGTATGTCGAGGCCGATCAACCGAAGGCACGATTCGTGATTGACAAGGAAAAGGCAGCGTTGAACGGGGTGAGTGCGGAAACGATTTCCGAAACGCTGCGGATCGCTGTTGGGGGCCTGCCGGTGGACTTGCTTCACATTCCGCGCGACAAGGAGGATGTGGATATTCTCCTGCAACTTCCACGCACCAGTCGCACCACGCCGGAGGACCTGCTCGCGCTCTGGGTCCGTTCCACAGCCAATCCTGCCGCGCCTCTGGTGCCCTTGCGGGAACTGGTGGTAATCGAGCCGGCCACCGTGGAAAAGAGCATCTATCATAAGAATCTGATGCCCGTCACCTACGTCATCGGGGACGTGGCCGGAGTTCTGGAAAGTCCGGTGTACGCAATCCTGAAAATGAACAAGGCGTTGCGCGGGCTCGACACACGCGAGTTCGGTGGCAACGGCCAGAGGCTCAACATCTACAATGCCACTCAGCCTTTCACCGACGACCAACCCGCCATGAAATGGGACGGCGAATGGCATATCACCATCGAGGTGTTCCGTGATCTTGGAACGGCCTTCGCCGCCGTATTGGTGTTGATATTTATCCTGATGGTCGGTTGGTTTCGCTCGTTTCTGACGCCGCTCATTGTGATGGCGGCAATTCCATTTTCGCTGGTGGGCATTCTGCCCGCGCACGGTCTGCTCGATACGTTTTTCTCCGCCACATCCATGATCGGCTTCATGGCCGGTGCCGGGATCGTCGTGCGCAATTCGATCATCCTCGTCGATTTCATTGAACTGCGCGTCGCTGAGGGCATGCCGCTCGCCGAGGCCGTCGTCGATGCCGGTGCCGTCCGATTCCGTCCAATGCTCCTCACCGCACTCGCGGTGGTCGTCGGCGCGAGCGTCATCCTTGCCGACCCGATCTTCAAGGGCCTTGCCATCGCTCTCATGGCCGGCGAAATCGCTTCGCTGCTCATTAGCCGCATGGCCGTGCCGGTCCTCTATTTCATGGCCAACAACACGCCCGGCGAAGGACGGGAACTTCCTCCAAAGCCACTATGAAAACCAACACCCTCACACCGGAACGGATCCATCAGGTGGACGCCTATTGGCGCGCCGCCAACTATCTGTCGGTCGGCCAAATCTACTTGCTCGACAATCCGCTGTTGAAACGTCCCCTCGCACTCTCGGATATCAAGCACATGCTGCTGGGGCACTGGGGCACGACGCCCGGCCAAAACTTCATCTACGTCCACCTAAACCGCGTGATCAGGAAGTACGATCTCGACATGATTTATGTCTCCGGCCCCGGACATGGCGGACCATCGGTACTGGCCAACACGTATCTGGAGGGCACTTACACCGAGATCTATCCCGACATCAGCCAGGATGAAACCGGGATGCAAAAGCTCTTCAAGCAGTTTTCGTTTCCGGGTGGCATTCCCAGTCATGCATCACCGGAATGTCCGGGTTCGATTCATGAAGGCG
>CALBIE010000774.1 GCA_937893495.1 uncultured Verrucomicrobiales bacterium
AGCAGGTGATGAATCATGTAGTCCACACCGAGATTCGGGAAACGGAGCGACGAGTGATCGTTGTTGAGTTTCAACGTGCAGATACGCGTCGTATCGGTCTGAAAGGCCAGCACGAGGATGTCGCACATCAGGCGCATGTGTTCACCGATGTCCTGCGGGATGCCATCGGCCGGCCGCGGGATATTCGGTTTGCTCAGGGTTGGTCGCCAACCCTGCAATTCGCCGCGCTGGCCCGCGTTTTCAATCCGCCGCTCCACCTCCCTCACCGAGTTGAGATACTCGTCGAGTTTCTGTTGGTCGCGTGCGCTGATCCGGCGGCGAACATCCCTCGCATCGGCGAGCACGGCATCCAGCACGCTGCGGTCACCGCGACTGACGGTGTCCTTGAACAAGCGATCAAATGCGAGCGCGGGATACAATTCCAACGGCGTCGGTGTGGTCGGCGAACTCCACGAAATGTGTGAGCTGTAAAGCATCGAGTAATTCTTGTGAACGGATGGGTTTGATTTCTCACAACCCAACACGAGGCTCGGCACCTTGGTTTCCCGCCCGATCCGCTGCGCCAGGAGTTGGTCCACGCTGGTGCCGGAACGTATCTCACCGCCGGAAGCCAATGGTGCGCCCGATAGTAAATTGCCCGTTTGCGAACTGTGAATATTCCCCTTAAGTGCCTCCGCGTTATAGAGACCGCGGATGAACAACATGCGTTCCCGATAATCCGTCAGTGGCGCGAGCACCTGGCCGAGCTCCATCTTCCGGCCTTCACCTCGGGCCCACCACTCTTTTGAGTGGAACCCATTGCCAGAGAAAAACACGCCAAGTCGAACCGGCGCCTCGCTGGCGGGTTTCGTGGATTTCTGTTCATCACCCCAGACGGTGAACGATTCCATCCACGGCAGCGCCATGGAAACGCCGACGCCACGCAAAAACGCCCGACGGTTGAAACGATGTAATGTTTTCATAGGCTTCGGGGCTTTCGATGTTAGGTATCACAAACGGCCTGCGAACGGCACAAGATTCTGCTGAAAAAACGACACACGCTATCAAAAAGCCAAGGCGGCGGCATACTGATCCCGTCCACCCTTTGTTCGCGGCAAAATGGACAGCGGCGTCAAGGTCAGCACCGGAGCAAAGGCCCAAGCCCATAGTGTCGGGATTTGTCGCAGCGCGACGAGATGATGATAGCCGTGGGTTTCAACCCACGGTCTGGATGGGAAAAGGCGGGCGTCGCGTAGCGACGGTTGAACTATTGCGGATGAGATGGGGGAGATATCAGTCGTCGCTACGCGACGCGAATCGTTTTCATCGGTTGTCCGTGGGTTGAAACCCACGGCTACCGTCGTTTGCCGCTCTGCGGCACGAGTGCAGCGACGAGTGAAGGCAATTGAAACTCACTCCCTGCCCGTCATATCCTTCCCACGAATATCGCGGAATTGGCGGCTTTGGACAATCATTTCGAAGACTGTGCCGATTCGGTAATTATTTTCCGCGAGCTCCAACAACATGGAATCCAGCAACGGTTCATCGCTCAGCAGGACACCTCTGCCCAATGCATAGCCCAGCAACTTGCGGCAGAATTGCCGGACAAATTGATCGCACCGCTTCGTGAGGAGATAATTTCGAAGCCCGTCGATGCCTTCAATCCCGGTGCGATCATCAGCGCGCGTGCGTGCGTCGATTACCATACCAGCTGCGTCTTTTGTTCGTCGGCGGCCAATGGCGTCATAGCCCTCGAGGGCGAAGCCGAATGGATCGATGCGCACGTGGCAGCGGGCGCAATCCGGATTGCGGCTGTGCTGCTCGATGAGCGCACGCTCCGTGAGACCCGCTGGTGGTTCCTCGGGCAACACGGGCACACCCTTCGGTGGTCGCGGGAGGCGTTCGCCAAGCAGCGTTTCATAAACCCAGTTGCCACGCAAAATCGGGCTGGTGCGAGAGGCGCCGCTTTGTCTGGCCAGCGTCGCGCCGAAGGCCAATATGCCGCCGCGCCCTTGTGCGCGCACGCCATCGACGCGACGCCATTCCTCGCCGCTGACGTTTGGCAGCCCGTAGTGTTTTGCGAGATCCGCATTGACGAACGCGTAATCAGCCTCCAGCAAATCAAGCACGGAGCCATCGCGCTGAAAGAGGTCGATGAAGAAACGAATCGGTTCCTCGTTCATCGCCTCGCGGATTACCTTGAAAGTCGGAAAATGTCGTTCGCTCTTCTCGTCGAGTTGATCGAAATCGCGCGTATGCAGCCATTGACTACCGAACTCGATGGCAATGCGCCGCACGTTTTCGTGCTGCAGCATTCGCCGGGTCTGAGCCCCGAGCACGTTCGGATCACTTAGCTTTCCGCCCGCCGCCAGCGCAGTCAGTTTGGCATCGGGTGCGGTGGACCAGAGAAAGTAGCTCAAGCGAGTGGCCAACTCAGGGTCGGTCACGGGTGACTGCGCTTTGCCCGGCGGCGGGGTTTCCAGTTTATAGAGATAATCCGGCGCGACGAGAACGCGGGCGAGCGTCGTCCGGATGGCGGCGTCATGCGAAAGTTCCCGCTGGCGAAGCTGGTGGTAAACGGATCGGAGTTTCTCCTTGTCGCCGCCAGTGAGCTGGCGACGCCAGGCGCGCTCGGCAAACTTGAGCACCCCGTTCAAGTGAAGCGGTTCCGCCGCGATGAGCGTTTCGCGGAATCTGGCGGCGCGTTGTTGAATCGGTTCGCGCATTGGGGTGAAGGCGCTTGGATCGGCATCCTGCGTGGCGAACTGCCACAGTTGTTCGAAGGCATCCACCAGCTTGAGCGCATCGTGACTGACAAAGTGTAACTCACTCCAAAGCCGATCCAGTTCGGCGGCCTGTGTCGCATCCAGCATCAGACGGCGCAGATGTTCGTCCTCGCGATAGTAAAGCGTAAGGGTGACAACTTCATCGACCGGAACGATTTTGGTGTAGCAAAGCGCCGCCGGGAAGATCGCCCGAAAAGCCTGAATGTCTGAAAGGATGCGTGCGCGCGTTTCGCTGTTCTCCGTCACCAGGATGGGCGCATCCGATGCGACTGGGAGAACTCCATCGGACCACAGCCGACGACGACCTTGAGCCTTGACTGCCCCAACCGTTAAACCCGCATTGCTTGCTGGCCGGGTCAGGAGCGCCTGCATCTGAACGCTTCCCTCACGACCCTTCTCCGGATGCAGGGAGCCCGTTGATACGAACTCCGCCCCGGCCGCAAGCTGGGCTGGAATATTAAATTCGAGCACCGAGGGCGCTGTGGCTTCGATATCAGATGACCCCTCCCCGGCCACCCGGGTTGCGAGCGAGATCGACAGCCAATCCAACGGTCCGCGCCAACGCAGCAGTCTCTGGCGCAACCCTCGATCGGCGTCGTTACCAGAGAATCTTCCCTCACCGCTTTTCAGAATCTCCGCGACCGCCTGAAGCGCGTTCCGGACATCGTCCTTGGATTTCCCATTTGCAACCGCGTCACGCCAAACCGCCAGTCTGGATTCGGGAGGAATATCCTCGCGTGCCGATGCCTTCTCAGTGGATGCACAAAAGTGCCAGGTGTCGGGGTTGCCGAAAGAGTCAGCGAGGGGATTACCGTCATGAATCCGGTCCACGATGTCCCGGGCCAAATCCCATGCCCTGCCCTTGCCGCCCACTTCGGTAACTGTCAGTTCAATATGCGTCGTATCGCAAACGTGTTGGCGACCGCGCGGGCTCACCGCAAGTTTCACCAAATCGCCCGGCTGCACTGCCAGTTCCGCATCGCGTTTGAATTTTTGACGCCCGCCATTGTCAATCGCTCCATCGGCAATTGGTGACACTCCGTTCCGGGTTACTATTTCAACATTCCACTCGATTCCATTGCCACATTTGTTATCGGCATCAGCCACCAATCCGGCCAGGCGTATCTTCCCCGCAATCGGGCTGCGCCAATAAACAACCGCCGCCTTGTCAGGGGACGGATGCACTGTCACACCCCGTCCTGGAACGGTCAGTGTGGAAAAGCTGATGGCATTGTTCGCCCGGTTTGCAACCAGACTCGGCGTTCGCTCCGAACCCCAGCCCCGAATCTCCGCGTAGCCGCCAATCTTCGAAAGTTTCCTGGTAAAGTGCCCGGTCGGCGCCGGCGTGGCGGAATGCCCCAGCCTGACCACCGAAGACCAGTTCGCAAGCAGCGCCTTGTTGAGATTGCGCTTGTCAGCGAGATTCTCAACGGGCTGCCCGGTCGTTTGGGCTTCTGCAAGGGCGCCGAGATAATCTCCAGTCCGATCGAGTTCCCGGACCTGAACCGCTTCAATGTGTTTGCCAAACGACTGCAGGTCCATCAACCGGATGGGCGGGCGATTCGTAAAAACGATCCGCGGTTGTGTCCAAATTACGTGATCATTTGCCTTGCCGTCGCCGGCATCGCTGGCAACGAGATACAGTTTGACGCCATCACCCTTGGTCAGTTCCGGCAACTTGACCCGAACTTCCCGCTCCACCGCCAGGGGAAGGACCGGTAACTGCCAGGCCTTCGGGCCATCGCGTTTGCCGATGTGACCGACCGACGTGAAACGCCAGAACGCCTGTTGCCATCGACGGACGGTGGCGGCGAGTGCGGACGCGGCGTCAGGTTTCGCCTCTCGCCATTGCGCACGGACGACGTCGAGCACGAGCGAAGGTTCAGCATCGTTTAATGTTTTCCAGAGTGTCGCGAAGTAACGGGCATTCAAACCGTGCGCGTGGGCAACGCTGCCAATCGTTTTGTGACCGGTGGACAACGCCTCACGCTCTGAGATCGTCGCAGCAAAATACTTTTCCAATGGCAACACGCCGCCGTCCTTGGTGTCGAATTTGATGCCCTGGAGATTGACCGCTTTGCCGCCACCATTTTCGGTAAACCGAGAATAGAACGCGCGAATCGCCGCCAGCTTTTCCTCCGTCCAATCGCGTCGCGTCGTTTTTTCCGAAAATGCAATACCATCCGGTAACAGCACTGCGTGTCCAGCAATGCCTTTGGCGGCATCAAGGTACTTGGTGAAAAGCGCGGGCGACATGACGAGCGCCGCACCGGCGTTCGAGAAGCCCTCGCCCGCCGCGCCATCCGCGGGAAACTCGCGGGCCGGGTGGAGCGATTTGATTCCGGTAAGATCCCGCGCGGTGTAGGTATATTCGGCATTGGAAAGCCGCCGCAACACCACCGGACCAGGGTCACCGGCATGCTTACGCGCCAGGTCCGCCAACGTGTCACGCACCCAGGTCAGTAGCCTGGCCTTTTGCGCGGCGGGCAACTGAGGTTTTTCCTTCGGCGGCATCTCGCCGAGTTGGAGCTGCTCCTCAACCTGCTGCCAGATTTTCGTCTCCGTTCGGACTGTTTCGTCGTTTGTGAATCTCTCCAGATCAAGATCGCCCTTGTGTTTCTCTGACGAGTGGCAGGTGACACAGTATTTCTTCAGCAGCGGCCGTATGGTCTGGTTGAAGACTTTCGCATTGTCAGCAACCGCTGCGCACGGGAAGGCATACACCAGAGCGAAGGCAACCGTCAGGCAACGGGCGATCAACTGAAGATGGCATTCACTCGTATTCATTGGGGTGCTGAGTCGTTTGATAATCGACCGAGAAACCATGTTCAGATAGTGGGCGAATCTATGGCCGTATCGGTTTGGTACAAGTTCATTGGGCGTTGGTGAAATCGAAATGATGAGTAGAATTCAAACCGTGGTGTTTATGGTTAAAAAATCGAGCCGGCAAATCAATTACCGAGTGTGATCGGCATGGGAAACAGCAGGGCGAGCGCGACCGTAATCAACAGGCCGGTCACGCTCAGGACAATGAGTCCGATGGTCCACGTCTTCAGGGTTTCGACTTCGGTGAATCCGCTCATCTTGGCAACAATCCAGAAGCCGCTGTCGTTCATCCACGAGCCGCACAGCGAACCGGTCCCGATGGCGAGGGCAAGGTAAACGGGGTGAATGGTCAGCGCGGCGGGATCAATCATCGCCGCGACAATGCCGGAGGCGGTAATCATTGCGACCGTGCTCGAGCCCTGGCTGATCTTGAGCAGGCAGGAGATCACCCACCCGATGAAAAGCAGCATCAATCCGGTGGAACTGTTTCCTCCGGTAAACATTTTCTCAATGACAGGTCCGACTTGCGCCTCTTTGAGCATGGCCCCGAACGCGCCGCCGGCCGAGGTGATGAGAATGATGATCCCTGCGCTCATCAAGGCGCCTTCAATGCTCCGACCCACCACGTCCCGGGACGGGCGACATTGCCGGACGTAGAGCAGCAGGGCGAAAGCCGCGGAGATGAGGAGCGCGACGTTGGGATTGCCAAGAATGGCCATGGTGGCCCGGGCGCGATGAAGAATCGATTCAGCGGGAGCCGAACCGGCCAGCGTGGAAATAATCGTATTGGCGGAAATCAATACGACGGGTAGAGCGATTGGCAGCAGCGAGGCGAAAAGGCCGGGCAGATCGTGGACATCTTTTTGCGAGACACTTGCAGCTTCCTCGCCCGGGACGGGACGCATGGGGATATCCATGCGCTGCTGAATCCAGTGCGCATAGAACAGGGCTGCCACGGCGCAGGGAATCGAAACAAGAATCCCCATCATGATCATCATGCCGATATCGAACTTCAGGTTTTCCGCCATGGCCAGCGGACCGGGCGTGGGAGGCACCAGCGTGTGGGTGATGGCCGCTCCCGTGCCAATCGCCATGATGTAGAGCACGTAGTTTTTTTTCGTCGTTCGATGCAGTGAACGGGCCAGGGGAACCAGCAAATAAAACACGGTGTCGAAGAAGACCGGTATCGAAAGCGTGAAGCCGCTCGCCATCAAGGCAATCGAGGAACGTTGCTCTCCGAGCAACCCGAGAAAGGCCCGCACGATTCGATCGGCCGCGCCGCTGTCCATCATGCACTTCCCGATGACCGCGGCACAGGCAATCACCACGCTGATTTTCCCGGCGGTTGCCCCGAGCGCTTCAACGGCCCGGGAAATCTTGATTGCCAACTCACCCGGAGCCAGCAGACTGACGACGAAAGCCGCCAGCATCAGGCCGAAGAACGCGCCGATGCGCAGGCGGATGATGCTGGCGATGACGATGGCCGTGCCGATCAGGAGGATGAGGAGCGGGTGCATGGTTCAGTGGTTATCAATCACCAAGGGGATCAACTCAATCGTTTTCCAGACCCGCCAGCGTGCGCGTGCCGCTGCCAAAGGATTCCGTCCCAATGCCCATCTGTTGCAGCATGGAGATGAAGAGATCGCAAAGAGGGGCGTTGCGGTCACGCTT
This sequence comes from uncultured Verrucomicrobiales bacterium, assembly GCA_937893495.1. Classification (GTDB taxonomy): domain Bacteria; phylum Verrucomicrobiota; class Verrucomicrobiia; order Limisphaerales; family JAYPXF01; genus CALBIE01. Next base: position 7,263 of record CALBIE010000774.1, read on the forward strand.
GAACGCGAGGTGCTGGCCATGCTTGAAGCCGCCGCCGGCGAGGAGGATGGGCAGGTTCGTGTTGTCGTGGGTGTTGGCGTCGCCCATGTTGCTGCCATACAGGAGCATCGTTCCGTCGAGCAGACGCTGCTCACCATCGCGCCGGTCGGCGAGGCTTTGCAGGACGGAACGCAGCAGGCCCATCTGCTGTCGATCGACGATGTCCAGTTGTTTCACCTTCTCTTCGGCCTGTCCGTGATGACTGAGATTGTGATAGCCGTCCGTCGTGTTGCGCGCGTCATTGAGTTTGAAGACCGGTGTCGCAAAGGCGTCGGCCATCAAGGTAACGATTCGAGTGGAATCGGATTCGAAGGCCAACCGCGCCATGGAAAGCATCAACTCAAACTTTTTGATGAACAGTTTGCGATCCTGAATATCCTCGGGCGCTGCCTGGCTTGCGACAGGCTTCGGTCGTGTCTCCCATTCGCGGGCTCGATGCAGACGCTCCTCCACTTCGCGCACGGAGGTGAAGTATTGATCGAGGCGAGCCCGGTCGGCACGGTCGAGTCTGCGGCTGAACTGCCGGGTCTCATCCAGCAGTGTGTCGAGAATGCTGCCGCGTTCTTTGAGGCGATTCAATTGTCTGGCGACGGAGGCGGCATCGCCCTGCACGAACATTTTTCGGAACAAAGCCGGCGCGCTGTCTTCGGCCGGCAACAGGGCGCCATCGCGAGTCCACGCCAGACTACGGTTGGCCTTGTCGATGTTGACGCCGAGATTAAGTGTGGCGAAACGAGTGAGTTGGCCGAGTTCTTCAGCCGCATATTGATCGAGGGAAATCGTGTTACGGAATCCGCTGCGAGTCGGGCCGCGCGCGGCCGTGAGGAAACAATTCTCCGTGCTGTGTCCGCCGTCCACGCCAGGATGAGAAAGCCCGCTGAAAACGGTAAACTCTTTGCGGAAGTCGGCCAGGGTTTCAAGGTAGGGCGAGAGTTCGTAATCCCGGCCCGTGGTATTCGGGAAAAACGGTTTGGGCAGCACGCCAAGATTATTGGAAATCAGCAGCATGCGGCGGGGTGACTTTGGCCGTGCCGCGCGCCCAAAGACCGGGCTCATGCATTCGAGGAACGGCAGCGCCAACGTCACGCCGAGTCCACGCAAAACGAGGCGGCGGGACACGCGAAGTGCGGCGTTGGCGATGTGGGGTGAATTCATTGATGCTCTTTTTGAACAGGAGGAAACGGAAATAGCAGCGGGGCTTCCGGGTCTGACCGTGAACCGGGACGCCCCCTCACCCCATCCCTCTCCCCCGATGGGGGAGAGGGTGCCCGAAGGGCGGGTGAGGGGGATTCCGGGTTCATGGCTGCGATGCGCGATTAACAAATCGTGAAAATTGAACATGAACGAATCGCGAAATTGCCCTCGTAGCGCAGGCGTCTCGCCTGCATGAGGCGGACGGCAGACGAAGACAGCAGCGGTTTCTCGGACGCGTGAATTGGCATCCGGCGCGTTTCTACAGGCTGGAAGCCTGCGCTACGGGGACGGCGCCCGAACGAGCCCTCTGGCAGTCGAAATGACCTTTCGCGGTCATTCGTCGGTTTTCCGTGATGGGCCAACAGCATCTTTGTTTCCTCTGTTTCCTTCTGTTAATCAATCTGTCCTTGAAAAATTCGGCTTTGCACCAGCGCAATCAAAAGGTCGCGCACGCGGTATTCTTCACCGCAGGCATCGAGCAGGGAATCGATTTCCCGCCGGTCGGAGAATCGCACCGGAGTGCCCGTGGCGTAAACTGTGAATTGATGCAGGAGATTACGGGCGAGTTTACGAGGATTCGCGGCAAAGAGGGTTTTGAGTTCATGGATGTTCTGGAAACCGCGGCCATCGCGAAGTCTGCCCGCCGAATCGACCGGTTCACCAAGCGTATAAACAAAATCATGCCCGGCGCGATCGATACCAGTGACCACCTCGCCCTCCTCCATGCCGCGATAGCGAGTGCGCCAGCCACCGAGAATATCGAAATTCTCCAACGCAAAACCGACGGGATCAAAACGCGCATGGCAGGCGGAACAGGATTTCGACTTCGTGTGCAATGCGAGCAGCTCGCGAATGGTTTTGGCACCGCGAATATCAGGTTCCACGGCCGGCACACTCGCGGGCGGCGGCGGCGGTGGGTCGCCGATGAGGCGTTCCATGATCCACGCGCCGCGTAGAACCGGCGAGGTCGTCGTTCCATTGGCCGTCACCTTCAGGATGGCCGCCTGCGTCAACAGACCGCCATACGGACTGCCCTTCGGCAACAGGACTTTGCGTATCGCCGATCCGCTCAGCGGAGGCAGTTGATAATGTTCCGCGAGCCGATCATTGGCGAAGATAAAATCGGTCGTAACGAGCGCGCTGGCGGGAAGGTTGTCGCGAATCAGGGCGGCGAAGAACGCGCGCGATTCCCCTTCCATGGAATCAACGAGATAGTGATCAAACCGATACTCCGGGTGGAGCCGCACGTCCGGTTCATCGCGGCGGACCTGGCGCAGGTTGAGCCAGTAGTCGGCGAAGTTTTTGACGAACCGGTTGAATCCGTCATCCGCGATGAGCCGATTGACTTCGGTCTTCAGCACTTCTACGTCGCGCAGTTTCTTTTCCACGGCCAATCGCGTAAGCTGAGAATCCGGACGCGTGTTGGCCAGGAAATGCGAAAGTCGATTGGCGATGGTGAAGTGGTCGTCCGCGTCTTTGGGTTCCGCGAGAAACAGGAAGTGACCAGAGCAGAGGAAGGCTTTGTATCCGGTCAGCATCGCCCCGGCAAACGCCGTGCCCTGTTCCAAGCGGGCAAGAATGAGTTCCTCATACTTCTGCAAAGCCGATGAAGGCACCGGTTGGCGAGCGACGAGATTGACAAAGCGACGGAGCAGACGCTGCGCATCCGCTTTGCGGTTCTGCGAAACGACTTCTACGGGAAGCAGGTTGCCCGATTTCGATGCGCGAATCGGCAGGTCATCGAACAACACCCCGTGCGACGGCGGCGGCCAATCCGATGATGCGATCGGGCCTTCGACTTCGATCCATTGAAAGGCGACGCCTGGCTGACCGCCCTTGGGCAGCGGCGGATAGCGATAGGTTGGCGGGCCGCCCTTCACGTTACGCGCCAGCGGCATGGGGAGGCCAAGCAGGCTGTATTCGAACGTCTCGTTCTCGCGGAGGATGATGGTGGTTTCATGGACACCGATTTCCGGCTGGATGTCGATAATGCCGCCGGTGGCTCGCACGTCACCCGACACATCGGGGCCGGAACGCTTGCGCGCGCGAAAGGTCATCGGCACGGGGCGTTTTGCGGATTTCAGTTCGAAGCCCGGCAATTGCACGACTGCTCGCGCCGAAAAACGCACCCGATAACGGCCGGGAAGTTTTGCCAAAAAACCATCGGGATAACCGTAATAGGGCCAGTGCGCGGATCGAAAGATTGCCATTTCCACTTCGGGATCGTGTTCGCCTGTCTTGCGAATCTCGCGCAGCTTTTTGCCATCCATGGGAATCGCCTTCCCAGCCTTCGCATAAAACATCGCCTCGCGGTTCCCGAAGGTCTGGGCCTCCTGAAACATCCGCGTGGCCAACCCCTTGTACCGGCTTATCGGTGGCGGCTTGACGCCGCTGGCGACGGCCTGCCGCAGTGCGACTTCCGCTGCATCCAGATAGGCCGTCAATTGCACGCGCGACATGTCGAGCATCGCCGACGTCTTGTTAAACCGATGCCCTTCGCGATCCTCCGGAAGCAGATCACGAATATCGAGATCCGGCAATTTCAAGACGTCGCGCAGGTTCTGTTCGTATTCCTCGCGCGTCAGTCGCCGCAACGGCCCTCGTCCATTGGCCAGAACGTCGGCTTTGTCGGCGTCGAACAATTTCGCTTCCAGAATCGTAACCAGCGCCTTGCGTTCGGCGGCGGGCAGATCATCGGCGTCCGGCGGCATTTCGCCTTTCTCGATCCGATCGAAGATGTGCACCCAGCGGGCACGGTTATCGGATTGGACCAGGTCGAAAGGAAACGTTTGCAGATTGAGTTTACCCTTGGACAAACTTTTGTCGTGGCAATCGAAACAGTGTTTCGAGATGAGTTGCCGAATCGTCGCGGCTGATTTGTCGCCCGTTGCGGCCTTGATGTGCAGAGGGAGCAACGGACTCATCGCGGCCAGCATCACGGCCACACTTGCAACTCGATTGGCGGGCACCTTGGGCATCAATGGCCTCCCGGCAGTCGAAAATCGGTGACGGCGTTCCAGGTCACAATTCCGGTGTGGGTGATTTGTTTCAGCCGGCGCGCCAGCTTCTTCTTGATTGCCTGCCCGGCCACCTTGAGAACCACTTCCTGTTTGCCCAGGTCAACCGACAGTTCCGCACCAAAGGCGCGGTCAAGGTTGCCGTTGAGCTTTGCCCGAACACCTTTGCCGCCGGACGGCGAGCCTTCGATGATCCTAAAAGCGGCAGTTGGTTTGCCAAAAACTCCCGAAAATGCCCGTAGGCATTGTTGATTCCAACTGCTCCGCAGTTCACCCGTTGGGTGACAACCCTTTGACTCGCAAACACTTGGAAACAAAGGACCGATTCGCGGTTCATCCCTTTCAACTGCCGTTTTTAGGTTCATTGTAAATATTTTTACGGGGCGGGTTCGCTGGACTCCGACGATTGTTTACGATCCAATCCCGGCATCAAGTCTAAGGTGACGTTGTTTTCACGACCATCCGGCGTGCGGCTGGCGGCTGCATCTTTGCAATTTCCAGGTCTGTCTGAATCTGCACCGATTTCTGCCGGAATTCTTCAAAGCATCGTATCGTCCAGTGAATGCTTCATATTCAGGCCAAAAGGAGTGATGGAATGGGTGGCTGCGAATTGTTGCCTCGCTTCGCGTTCACCTCCATACGATTTCCCAATCCGTCCCCAGGGAGGCTTCAGTTCCGCGATCCGGTTGTACGCAGTTCGCCGAGTGCCCGATAGAAGTCTTCGAGGTCATGGCAGATGCCGGCCTCGATCTTCGCGAGCGTTGCCGAATAGGCGGGGGCAGCCCGTCCGCCGACGATGATCGCGATGGCCGGCGGTAGGATGCGGCGCAGGGATTCGAGTTCGCCGGGCAGATTGGGATCGTCTTCGGGGAAGACAATGCTCAGAGCCACGGCGCGGGCGTTCCCTCGACGTGCCGCAGCGGCAATGTCGGCCGTCGGGAGGCTGGCGCTCAGGTTCGCAACGCGCCAGCCGAGACTCGATGCGGCACTGGCGACGATAACCGCGCCGAGTTCGTGGAACTGCCCGAGCGGAGTCCCAACGACGATCAGCGGCGCGTTCGAATCCATCACATACGGTCGGGCGTGATTGCCGAGGAAGGATCGGATCAGCGAACTGGCAAAATGTTCCTGTGCGGCCGTCACGTCCCCCTTGTGCCAGAGATCGCCGATTCGATAGGTCAACGGCACGATCACTTTCTGCAGCAATCCCTGGGTTCCGAATTCTCCGGCCGCTTCGCTCAAAATGCCGTCCAGAGCCGCGCCGTTCAGCCGTTGAATGGCCTTGATGGCGGCGGCCACGAAACTGGCAGGAGTCGGGCCGGCGGGCTCGACATCGGCTTTTGATGCCGTCGTGTCGCGGGCGAGTTCTTGGAGTTGGGCATCCGTCAGGTTGGCGATCTGTCCAATGCTATGGCCCGCCTCCGTGGCGGACTTCAGAAGGGCCAGCCGATTGACTTCTTCCTCCGTGTAGGTTCTGCGATTGGTATCCGTCCGGGTTGGCGTGACCGCTCCATAACGCCGTTCCCAAACACGGATGACATGGGGACTGAGCCCGATCCTTTGCGCAGTGGCCTTGATTGAAAACGCTACGTGCGACATCCGGCCTAAATTAGACACGATTGTGACAAATGGCAAAGCAGTGATTCGATTTTGACCCAGTCAGACACCGAATAATCACCAATAATGCTCGGCAAATAACTGATATTGGCCTGATTTCATAAAGTTAAACAAATATTTGACAATTCTATTATTATGAACAATTATTAGACAACATTTCAACAGCACGAAACCCGAACCTGACAATCATGATTAACAATCTCGAACCCATCAGCGCCCCGGTTGGGGACACAGCAAACCCGATTCCCGACCGGAAGTGTCTCGGTGCCAGCCCCAATGGTGGTCGGAAGACCAATTCCCGGAATCGCCGGGCAATGCGTCTCGAACCCATTCCCTTCGTCATCACGAACGAGCCCGTTCCCATCAAATTTCGCGATATCCACCCACGAACCGATTCTCGTCGGTTGAACACGGCCGAGACGGCTTCACCGCGATACGGCAGTGAGTCGGCCTTCCGGCTTTACCTGCGCGAAGCCTGCCAGGAACCGTTGCTGACCGTTGAGGACGAGATCGAACTGGCCGGGCGAATCCGGCGAGGTGACGAAGCCGCGCGGGAACGGATGATCAAGGCCAATCTGCGGCTCGTGGTCAAAATTGCGAGGGACTATGAGGGCCTCGGCCTCCCGCTCCTGGACCTGATCAGTGAGGGCAACATCGGTTTGATGCGCGCGGTCGAGAAATTTGATCCGGCCAAAGGTGGCAAACTTTCGACCTACGGTTCCTGGTGGATCAAACATCAGATACGCCGGGCCATCACCAACCAGTCCAAGACCATCCGGCTTCCGGCGCATGCGGTCGAGAAGGTCGTGGAACTGCGGAAGGTGGCGGCGCGCATCCAGCAGGAGGAAGGGCGCGAGCCTTCCGTTGAGGAACTTTCGGAGGAGACAGGATACAGCCGGAAAAAGATTGCTGCGATCCTGGACACGTCCGTTCGTCCGGCATCCCTTGATGCCCGCATTGGTGACGAATCCTCCAGCGAACGGTCCGGGCTGATCGCAGATCCGAACGCCGAAAATCCCGCGCAAACTCTTGAGACCAAGAACTCACTCCGCGAACTGCGCAAGCTTCTCACGCATCTGTCGGAGCGCGAGCTTCGCATCCTGACGCGACGTTTCGGCCTCGACGGCGATGCGGAAATGACCCTTTCCGAAATCGGCGAGGAGTTCGGCGTGACCCGCGAGCGCATCCGGCAACTGCAGAACGAGGCGTTGAAACGGCTGCGCGAACTCATCAACGGCCTTGATGATCTCGCCGCGCCTTCGCCCGAAACCATCACCGCCTGAACGAATCCAGACAAGGCACCTCCACATGAAAAACACCTTCGCCATTCTCACACTCCTCGCCGTTACGGCCGTTTCCGCCATCGCCCAAAAGCAGACCACCGGGCAGAACGACTGGCCTCAATGGCGCGGCCCGAACCGGGACGGAACGACGACTGCGGCAGTTGCGTGGCCTGATTCGCTCGACACTTCCGTGATGCGGAAATCGTGGAGTGTCCCGCTCGGTCCGAGCTATTCCGGTCCCGTTGTCGTCGGCGGAAAGGTCTTCACCACGGAAACCGCGGGAGAAAAGTCCGAGCGCGTGACCGCCTTTGACCGAAAATCAGGGAGGAAAATTTGGTCCACCACGTGGGAAGGTGCCATGAAGGTCCCTTTCTTCGCCGCGGGCAACGGCAGTTGGATTCGTGCGACTCCGGCGAGTGACGGCAGATCGCTCATCGTTGCAGGCATGCGCGACGTCCTCGTTTCGCTGGATGTTGAAACGGGTGCGCAGAATTGGGGGCTCGATTTCGTGAAGGAGCTGAAGTCGCCGCTGCCGTCGTTCGGAATGGTCTGTTCGCCCCTCATCGACGGCGATTTCGTCTATGTCCAGGCAGGCGCCGGTTTTTGCAAGGTCGACAAGAATACCGGGGCGATTGTTTGGCGTACTGCCGAGGACAAGGGAGGAATGTATGGGAGCGCGTTCTCGTCGCCGGTGAAGGCGCGACTGGCCGGCAAGGACGTGTTCCTGGTTCAGGCGCGGGAGTCGCTTCGCGTGATCGACGCCGCGACCGCCAACGTGGATTGGGTCCAACCAATCAAGGCATTCCGGGGCATGAACATCCTGACCCCGGTGGTCCACAACGATTCCATCTTCACAAGTGCCTACGGCGGGAAGACCATTGTCTTTGACGCCGCCCTCACCGATGGGAGGATTGCCCTGAAGGAAAGGTGGGGCGAAAAACATCAAGGCTACATGTCCACGCCCGTCATCATCGATGGCACGGCGTATCATCATCTGCGCAATCAACGTTTCATCGCGCTCGATCTCGCGACGGGCAGGGAGCTGTGGAACCAGTCCAATCGCTTCGGGAAGTACTGGAGCATGGTGGCAAATGGGAATCAGATTCTGGCGCTGGACCAGAACGGCACCCTTCGTTTGTTGCAGGCCGACCGGGAGAAGTATCGGGAGTTGGATTCCCGCAAAGTCGGGGATGACACCTGGGCACACGTCGCTGTGTCCGGTGGGCAAATCTTCATTCGCGAACTCAACTCCCTGACCGTTTACGACTGGCCCAACTCCATCAACATCACCCGCAATACGGACTGAACAGGAGTCGATTGAACGAGGAACCCTCTGAGCGATCCTGGCGATGGCTATCCGTGAAGACTAGAGTATTCAAAACCAGTCTCCGGCTGCTCCGGTCGCAGGCAGAACTTTTTTCCGTTCATCGGAGACGCCGCCGCTTCCATGCTACGGAGACATCGGCTTTATGAACCAGATCGAAATCTACCTCCAAACCACTGTGGCCGTTTCCATCTTCTACGTCTGGGTGGTGCGCTATAAGAACATCGTCCAGGAGTTCAAGGAATATGGCCTCCCGTCCTGGCTTCGCGACCTGGTCGGCATCTTCAAGCTGACGTTTGCCGCCTTGCTGCTCGTCGGGATCGACCGTCCCGATGTCGCGACCGTTGCCGCCGGTGGACTTTCCCTGCTGATGGTCTGTGCCATCGGCGTTCACCTCCACGTGAAGAATCCGGTATCCAAGATGACTCCCGCGCTTGCCCTGCTGTTGCTGGCCTGTTTCATCATCTGGTTGCATCAACAGCCACTGTTGGATGCCGGTTCATCTTCGGTTTTAAACCGCGCTGCAACTCTCGTCACTCCCGAAAACGAAGCATCACTTCATTCCTGCGGAGGAAGGAAGGCGTGAAGGGTGGATCGAAGAACGCAACCACAGGTTCACCTACGCCTTCGAGGCGCTGTCCGGTCATCCAGTCCCGCAGTTGCGTCAGGGCCTTTTCCTGTGACACCTCCGACCAACTCCCGCTGAACCGATACACGGCAAACCTGCCACCGGCCAGGGAGTCTATCTGCACGGCTTCGTTCGTCCCTTTCGGCACTCCCGCTCCAACGACCTGCCTCGGCACAACGAAGTTCATGGCTCGATTCGTCGGTCCCGCCGTGATCAGCACGGGCGTGGTCATGGAAATTTTTTGATCCGCCTCATTGCCGCCCTGGATGTAACCGAACAACCGGTTGAAACTTCGTCCCTTGTTCGGATCGACGCTTTCCATCGGTGTCGACGCCAGCGTGAGCGTGGGGTATTCGCGGAGTTCAAAGCGCCCGTCCTTCTTGAGCACGCGATACTCCGCGCTTTCGTACCCGGCACGCGTCAGTTTGCACCCGGCAAACAGGAGCGCGGGAAGACCAATCGCCAAGGAGATCAAGCCCAGTTTCTTCATTGGGCCGAAGGTAGCCGCAATTCGTCCATCGTCAAATCAACCCGCCAAAGCAATGCCGCCGTTTCCTGGTGTGAAAGATCGCCAGGCGGCGACTCACTCTCACAATGCTCGTGCAGATTGAGACTGCTTGCCGACATAGATTCAAAATTGCTCTCCTGATTCCTTTGTGACAGCCTCTTCTCGGTCATACCCTGCAGAATGAAAACACTCCGTGAGACTCTGGTCGCTCCATCCCAGTTATCTTGACGCAAAAGGGCTGGTGGCTCTATGGCGCGAGGGACTGCTCGCCCAGAAGGTGCTCAGGGGGCAAACGATCGGATATCGGCATCATCCTCAACTGACC
>CALBIE010000775.1 GCA_937893495.1 uncultured Verrucomicrobiales bacterium
TCAACGGCAATTTTTGTCAGAACTTGCGCGCCAAAAGATCGCGCCCAACGAGCGAAAACGAAAACGGGTCAGTCCCGGCAAATGACAAAAGGAAAGGAACGTGGCTTGATGGTTGGTCGCAATGAATTCGGCAGCGCAGAAAAGCAACCGCTGATTACCGAAGCAGAACAACGCCGGGAAATGGTCACAACTCTCTTTCCTGCCGAATTCATTGGCGCCTATCAGCGTGCATCTGCGGTTTAACTCAACTTCCTCAGCGCCGCAGGTAAACCTCGAGCCACTGCACAGTCCTGTCCCGAACTGGATCGGGAATCGAATGGCCCTGACCGTGGTTCAGTAAACCCAAACGGATCGGCTCGCCCGAGAGTCGATACACTTTTTGCGCGGCGGCAATCAGGGGCCAGCTTCGGTTTCCATCGGCCGCGCCGCGTCCCGATTCGCCACCAAGTATCAGGAATGGCCGCGGCGCGATCAGGGCGAGCAGTTCGTGGTGGTTGCGCGCAAAGCCCGGCTGATCAATCGCCGCGCCGAGATACCAGGGCGCGTTCCAGTTTGTGGAACGAAACGTAAGACCGCCTTCACTGGCAACTGCAGCACGGATGCGGTCGTCGAACGCAGCCAGATAAAGCGTTTCCTTGGCACCGAGCGAATGGCCGATCGCGCCAATGCGATTCGCATCGACCTCCGGCAACGCCGCGAGGATGTCCACCGCGCGCCGGGCATCGTACAGCATCTTGCTCATGCCGAGCACACCGGGTCGCCGGGCGAGAAACTTGCGCGCCGCTTCGGGAATGGTTGGCGCATCCTCCCAGAGATAATTGCGCGGACAAATGACGACGAAGCCCCGACGGGCGAGTTTCGGACCAAGGTGCTGCATTTCGGGTCCGGCAAGTCCTGCAATTTCATCGATGGTGTCACGCGTCGTCTGGTGCAGGGCGACAATGCCGGGCATTGGATGCACGCCGGACGCGGCGGACGGCTTGAGTAGCCAGGCTTCAATCTGTTGGCCCGGCTCGTTCTCGTAACGGATACGCTGCCGGACATATCCTTTCAGCCGGCGTGTCTCAATGATTTCGCACTTCGACTTCGGGCGGTCCGCTACCTTGCCGAGAAACTTGTTCCATTCCCGTAACAACTGCGCCCGCCGCACCTGCCACTCCTCAAGATTTCGGATCGGTTTTCCGTCAGCCTCCAACAAAGGGGCGATGAATCCAGCGTGGGCGATTGGAAGATTCGTTGGTGGGGCGGTGACTTCAACCAGCCACGGCACGTCGCCGGCGACGGCGGCAGTCCGAATAATGGTCAACAGGCAGATTGAGAGCAGAACAGAATTCTTCATGATGCGTGTCGTTTATCGCCGGGCTGCTGCCACACTCAAAAACGTGCTATGGACTGTGTCGGCAAGAATAACGAGGCGGGCGATCCAATTGCAATATGGTAGCAGCCGACGTCAGGAGGCTCTGATCTGCATGTAGGTTGAGCCTCGTTACCTCGGCTGCTACCATGTTTTGAAATCGCTTGGAAAGAGGCTATTTCTTTTTCCCTTTCTTCTTCTTTTTGGCAGGCAACGATTTGCTGGCGTCGGCATTCCACTTCGGATTTGCTTGAGCCGGCAATGGTGCTGGAACGCGCTCCATCCAGGCGAGCAGATCGTCCAGCAGTTCATCGCGCTTTGCCGTGTTCTTCTTCGCCAGGTTGGTTCGCTCGCCGGGATCGTCGGCGAGGTTGTAGAGTTCCACGGCATTGTTTGACGCGACCTTCTCCCGGCCGCCGTCGAGCAGCCATTCCTCCTGATAGAGATGAATCTTCCAATCGCCCTTGCGCATGACGGTAACCGGTCGGGTGCGGAAAACGGGATCGCGTCCACGCGGCACGGGGCCATCCAGATAGCCCGGGAAATGCCAGAAGATGTTTGACCGCTTCAGTTTCGACTCACCGCGAAACAACGGAAGCAGGTTCTCGCCATCCAGAGGCGATGACTTTGGCGGTTGGGTGCCCGCGACGGCGAGGAAGGTCGGATAGAAATCGACGTTGATGACCGGCACATCGCAGGTTGAACCCGCCTTCACGACTCCCGGCCAGCGCACGATCATCGGCTCGCGGATGCCGCCTTCGTAGTAGCAGCCCTTCTTGCCGCGCAATGGCTCTTGCGAAACCGCTGTGCCGCCGTTGTCTGACGTAAACAAAACCAGCGTGTTCTTTTCCAAACCGAGGTCGGCCAGCTTTTTCAACACCGTGCCGATGCCGGTGTCGAGATCGGCGAGGCACGCGCCGAAGAGCGGATCGCCATGGCCCTTTTCGCCGAGTGGCTTCTGTTTGAAATGGTTGAGAGTGTCAGCCCGTCCCTGCAATTTGGAATGCACGGCGTAGTGCGGAATGTAGGCGAAGAATGGGCGTTCCTTGTTCGCTTCGATGAACTCGCACGCGGCCGCCGTGATCGAAAAGATAGCCTTGGGATCCTCCGGGTCATTGCTGTTTAACCCGTGTTGCGAAACCTTGATGACGTCGAAACCCGCGTGTTCAGATTTACCGGTCTTTGAGTCCTTCATGTGGCACTTGCCGAAAAAGCCGGTCGCGTAGCCGGCCGCCTTCATCGACTCGCCCAGGGTCACGGTTTTGGGTGGCAGATTTCCCCGATTGTCCACCGGGAGCATGCGCATCAATCCGACCGGTCCTCGCTTGGTGCTGCCGACGGCATAGACGCCGTGGCGGGCGGTGTATTGTCCGGAAAGCATGCACGCGCGGCTCGGCTGGCAGTTTCCCGCCGAGGCATAGGCGTGGCGAAACACCATGCCCTCGCGGGCAAGTTGATCGAGATTGGGCGTCTCGCAATAATCTGATCCAGCGTAGGCGGGTTCCTGCCAACCCAGATCATCGGCGAAGATCAGCACGATGTTTGGCCGGTCGGCGGCGATGAGGCTGATACAACAAGCGATTAACGCGATGCAAGAGAACCAGCGCGGGGAAATTACGAAACGGAATAAAGGTTTTGTTTTCATGGTCGCGATTCGGCAATCCTTTGCTGTTGGAAACGGTTTCGCAACTCATTTGCAACTTTCGTGCTTGAGAGCGTGGACTGGCGCATTGCCTTCGGAGGCGCGCGGCCTTCAGGCCGCAGAAACGCTGGGACGGTAGAGAGCTGCGGATCAACCGACGCATTCACTTGATGCGGACGCCTCTGCGGCATGAAGGCCGCGCGCCCACGGGATGTGCGCGTTCGCGCCTGCTGGAGGGTCGGAGGTTGCAAAGCCAAGATCCACGCGTCAGAAAACGAATCGAAAGTTACCCGCCTCCTGCCACGAAGAATGCGCTGCTAAACGGCTGACGCTGAGTCGCAAAGCGGCAGAGACACCGCTTATCGTTGGAGACCAACTCTGGACGAAACTCGGTTAAGAGTACGGACAGCCATATCCTCGGGTAGCCTCAAAGGCAAAAATCAATCACGATGATTTAGCGCAGACTGAACTGCGATTGCTATCCGCTCGACCAATACGCTGCTTCCCGAGGCAGTTGCAGAACTTCAGGAGGCTCTGAGTCTCTCAAAATTTGAGCCTCGTTACCTCGGCTGCTACGGGGTTTTGAAATCGCCTCTCCCACCCTGAAGCGAACTGGATGAAGGCTATCGAAAGAAGTGTTCGAATTGTGAGCGAGAATGGTCTATCAGATGGTTTACCCGTGACGAACCTGACCAGGAGAATGTGACTGTAAAACGTTACTTGCCCTTATTGATTGCGTTGGTCTGCCGCCTGCCTGCCGGCCACTCGGCCGAGTTGCCAACACACGGCTGGAGTTCGGTTGTATTGTGGAGCAATGAAGTGGTTTCAGCCTGACTTCTGTTCAAACCGTCCGCCTCGATCGCGGACCCGCGGTGGCTGGGTTTGGAGTTGGAAAATCACACGTCCGGGGCTCTGCACTTCGGACAAACGTGGCTCGATCTGAACGCCACGCGTAAGGAAATTCCATCCGGCAAGGCATCGAACGCCGGCGGATTGACCGGCGGTGCCTTACCTTCCGTCAAGACACTGACTCCGGGTGTTCATCGTTTCTACGGTGATCGGTTCGAGTCCGCTTCGGGGAACCTGGGAATGCCGCCGACCAATGGCTTGCGAGTCGAAGTCCGGGGTTCCGCCGACACGCAACTGCGGGATGGACGCCGCTTCGCGACTCCTGCCGACAAGGCATTCTTTGCGTTTGAATGGCGATCCCCCTCCGCGGAGGAGATGGGCGGAATGAGTCGAGAACTGAAGCAATTTCTGGCGACTCACTCGGATCTTGAAAAGAATTCCGAACGGATGTCCGCCTTGTTCATGGTACCGCAGGTGCGGGACAGCGCGACGCTGGGCGATTTGCTGCCCGCGGTCAAAGCGTCGAGTGACGCGGGCGTCCGCGGATTGCTGGTGCCGCACCTCTTCGCCAAGTATTCCAATGCCCCGCCGGTGCTGGCGTATTACCGGCAGGCGTGGCGGAAGAATCCGGACCGAGTCTGGTGGGATGCGGCCGCGCCGAACGTGTGGAATGAGGAGTTTCTGGAACCGTTGGTCCGCGGCTGTGAACGGGGCAAGTGGAACTATTTCGGAGTGCTGGCCCGGCATCCGGCTGAGTGGTGGAATCGGCCGTCCTGCGTCGCGCGGGTCTCGACAGCGTTGCTGAAGCATCATCCCATCCTCAAACGCGACGTGCGAGAAATCCCGGACAAGGAACTGGAACAATGGGCCAAGGCTGTCCAACAGGCGGGCGAAGTCGGTAATCCGGCACTGGTCGAATTACTGCGCCCGGCCCTGGACGACCGGCGGGACGCCTGGATAAATTACGGGGCTGGCGGCTGGGATAAACGGCGTGTCTGCGACTGGGCACTGATTGCAATTTTGACAATCCTTGATGGCGATTCCTGGGCCGCGTTCAAGAAGGCTGGAATCATAAGTTACCGCATGGAAGAACAGCCGAAGGTCTATGACCGAATGATCGGGATATTGAAAACCCGAATCAAATAACTGCCGCCTCATCTTAGTCACGGTTCCACCATTGGCACTCGAGCGTGGATTCTTAGATTCTCAATCGACGTGATCAGTCGAGAGTATCCTAAACCATTTTTCCAACTACCCGGTGAAACCGAGGTGGCGGTCGCGCCCGGCTGAGTCCAG
>CALBIE010000776.1 GCA_937893495.1 uncultured Verrucomicrobiales bacterium
CGTCCAGTCTCGCGAAGCTGCTGCGGCTGGTCTGCGACACAGCCGCGCTCCGGGGCAGTGCCAAGATGCGCCCGACCGTCCGTTCGTCCCTCGACTATTGGGAGCTTGAATTTCGGCGATTGTACGGGAGTCTTCTTTCCGACAACTGTTCGGATTACAGCTGAAATTTCATGAATCAAACTCTCGATCGACGACGTTTTGTCCTGAGATCCCTCGGTGCCTCTTTGACACTGCCGTGGTTGCCCTCCTTGATGGCCAAAGAAGCCGGCGCCACCCCAGCGCTCCAGGCGACCAAAGGCGCCGGTGCCGGGGCGAACCGTTTTGTGGCGGTCGGAAATCTGCTTGGATTTCAGCAGAAGTCATTCTTCCCGGAGACCACCGGCAAGGGCTACGAGACGACGACGCTGCTCAAACCCCTGGCAGCCAACCGGAATCACATGACGGTGTATCATGGGCTGGATCATGGCCTCAAGGGCGGGCACTTCGCGGTCCATTCCTTCCTGTCAGGGGTGCTCAATTCCGAGGCCAGAAACCGTCCCGATGGCAATGTCACCATTGACCAGTACATTGCCGAGGAAGTCGGTTTCCAAACGCGGTTCCCCTCCCTGACGATCGGCTCGGAGGGCGGGATCCACGGCGGCTGTCAGATTGCCTGGACCAAGGCGGGAGTTCGGGTGCCTCCGATCACGGGCCCGGCGAAGTTGTTCGAGCAACTCTTCGTCAGTGATTCCAAGGAGCGCAAAGACCGACGGAAGCAGGAGAACCAGCTCCAGTCGTCCATCCTCGATCTCGTACTCGACGACGCCAACCAGCTTTCTCGAAAGGTCAACCGCGAGGACAAGGCCAAGCTCGATGAGTATTTCACTTCCGTGCGCGATGTGGAGAAGCGCCTCGAACTGCGCCGCCGCTGGACGGATCAGCCCAAGCCGGCCGCGCCTTTTGAAAAGCCCACCGACCGGAACACCGTGGAGGATCTGCCGTTGCTGTATGAATTGATCGCGCTGGCTTTGCAGAGTGACTCGACCCGGATCGCGACCCTCGAAATCGGTGGCAGCTTCCTGCCGCAGCACCTGGGAATTGAAAAGTCCTATCACGGTCTCTCCCATCATGGTAACGACGAGAAAGCCATCAACCACCTCATCACGCTGGAGACCTACCAGATCGAGCAGTTTGGGAAATTCCTCACCCGCCTCGCGGGGATCCCGGATGGGGAGCGAACGCTGCTCGACTCCACAGCGGTGATTTTCGGCAGTGGGATGGGCAATGCCAACTCTCACCGGAACGACGTTCTGCCGATTATTCTGGCCGGAGGCGGGTATCGCCATGGCGAATTCCGCCGGGTTGGGACCAATGGCTCGCGCAAAGTCCAGCTTTGTAATCTCTACCTCGAAATGGCCCATCGCATGGGCGTGGAGATTGATTCCTTCGGCACCAGCACGGGAACGTTTGTCTAGCGCACCATGCGTCGAGTACTGACGATACCCGGCTTGGTGGCGGCGATGGTCATGCTTCATCTCGGCCGACTGCCCGCGAGCGGTGATGTGGTCACCCAATTCCTTGGCAAGTACTGCTTCGACTGCCATGACAGCGACCTCCGGAAAGGCGATCGGAACTTCGAAGGTTTCCAGCTTCCCCTGAAAACCCGGCAGGACCTGATCGACGCCCGCGCCATTGCCGATCAGTTGCTCCTGCACGAAATGCCGCCCAGGAAGGCGGAGCAACCGAACGACGCCGAGCGAATCGCCGTGATTCAGACCCTGCGCGGAGGCATTGCCGCCACCCGGGGGAAGCTTGCGTCCGTTGCCGGCGGGCGGACCATCATGCGGCGGCTCTCGAACCGCGAATACGAGAACACTCTCGAAACATTGTTCGGTCGCAGCCTCGCCACTCTGGGACTGACGGCGGATTTTCCGAAGGAGAACACCAGTGAAAACATGGACAACATCGGCGACACGCTGGTGACCTCCGGTTTTTTGCTGGATCAGTATTTCCAGGCCGCGAACCGATTGATCGAGTTGCGTCTCGGCCGTCCGGACACACCCGCCAGGACGTGGCGTTTTGACGGTCACTTTCTGCAGCCCGAAGAACTCTCCGGCTCGCACAAGAGTGCGTTCAACTATCGCTATCTCTGTATCTACGAGCAGCCCGACACCGATACCCGGCAGGGCGGCTATGGTTATATTCACGACTTCGTGGAGGGTGTTCCCGTTTCCGGACTTTACGATATCGAGGTGCTGGTTCAGGCCATGCATCGCGATACCCATTACGATCCCAAGATTTTCGGGATCGATTTTTCCGAACCGTTTCAGATGGCGATCATCCCCGGTGATTACCGGAAGGGTCACATTCATTACCCACAGAAGATTGAACCAATCCTCGGCCGCACGATCGCTCCCGACGACCAGCCTGAGTGGCGGAAATTCCGCGTCTGGCTCGAAAAAGGACAGACCCCGCGTTTCATTTTTCCGAACGGTCCCTACGAATCGCGGGCGTCGGTCATCACCATCAACAAACGCTACAAGGACGAGTTCAAAAATGGCCCGGATAAGCCGGGATCGGTTGGCCGTGCCCACATTCTTCGCGAGGGAAAACTGCCCCATCTCCGGATCTCCGGGATCAAGATCCACGGTCCGATCCCCGAGCCCCACGGCGGAATAGAGGAAGTCGCCTTGTTCGGGAAAGACGGATTCCAGGTGGATCAGGCCCTTGACCGACTCCATGCCTTCGGCGCGCGCGCCTTTCGCCGTCCGCTGACCGACGCGGACCGCCAACGCATCGACAAAACCTACCGGCAGCGACTTGCCGAAAAGGCCTCGCCGAGGCAGGCGGCTCTGGACACCGTAAAGATGCTTCTCTGTTCGCCCTCTTTTCTTTACCTCGCGGAAGCGACGCCGGAAAACGAGACCCGGCTGCGCCCCTACGATCTGGCAGCTCGCCTCTCGTATGCGCTGTGGACCGGGCCGCCGGATACAGCCTTGCTGGCGTCCGCGGCATCCGGGGCCTTGAGCGATCCCGCCGAACTCGAAAAGCAAACCCTGCGGATGCTGCGGGACAAGCGTTCCGCCGGCTTCGTGAACGCGTTTCTCGACAGTTGGCTCGTCCTTCGCGAGATCGGGAATCAACCGCCGCCGCGGAAGGCCGCCCGCTCCTACTACGCGGAGAATCTGCCCGCTTCGATGAAGGAGGAGGCCCGGCAAATGTTCCGGCATCTCCTCGCGCAAGACGGCCCGGTGACGGATTTTCTCAACGCCGACTACACCTTCGTGGACAAGAAACTGGCCGAGCTTTATCAACTCCCCGAGCGTGAAAAGCTGAAACTGGCCGACGGATTTCAGCGCGTCAGCCTGACCGGAAATCGTCGGCGCGGCGGCGTGCTCGGAATGGCTGGAGTGCTGACGGTAAGCGCCAACGGAGTAGATACCTCCCCGGTCACGCGCGGCGTCTGGGTGATGGAAAACATCCTTGGCATCAGCCCGCCACCACCCCCCGCCGATGTTCCGGAAATCGAATCCGATGTGCGAGGTGCCACCACCATCCGCGAGCGCCTGGCCAAACACGCCGCCGACAAGACCTGCCGGGAATGTCACCGGAAAATCGATCCGCTGGGATTCGCCCTGGAAAGCTTCGATCCGATCGGCCGTTGGCGGGATTACTATCCGACTCCCGGCAACAAAAAGCCTCGCCCGAAAATTGATCCGACCGGCGAATTTTCTTCGGGCGATTCTTACGCCGATTTTGCGGGGTTCCGTCAGTTCCTCGCCGAGAACCGCAAGGACGTATTCGCACGGGCCCTGATTGAGCGGCTGCTCACCTACGCCACCGGGCGGCACATCGAACCGGGCGACTACGCGGAAATCGAAACCATCCTCAAAAAGGTCACCGCCGAAAACTACGGCCTCCGAACCATGGTAACCGAAGTGACCTGCAGCCACGCCTTTCGCTCCCGGTGACGGAACCGCTCCGCCGACTGACCGGCCGATGAACAGCAGCCTGCAAGAGATCCAAACTTCAAGAATTGGAGACTGAACCCGGGAAAATTGCGCGCTGAATAGGCGATTCCATAGACCAATGTGGCTGGTCTGCTCAGGATGTACGCGCGCCGATTGTGACAACGGGACGGATCCGCGCTGCGATTTCGTCATACACCGCTACCTTTAGTTCGGCTGCTACTTCCAATGACACCAAAAGCCCGTAGCGAATCGGTTCGGCTACGGTTGTGGCGTCTTGACGGCAGTTGACGCGGATTCTGATCTGCTCATCTTGGGCATACGCCGCCGCTTTTTCGCCTTCAAACACTTCGTGCTGAATTGTGCCTTTTCTTGCTGTTTGCCACTCGGAGTTATCGCGGGCTATCGCCATCTTACCGTTCTCTGCGTCAAACCACAGGGCGATCGTGCGGTAGTCGCGATGGGCAGCTGAGATCGGTGAAAGCCAAGCCAAGGTGATCACCAATCGGCGATGACCGCGGATTCCGCTCAAGCTCGGAGGTAGTGGGATTCGATAGTCGTGGGCAGCACCGGGCGACAACTCTCCGCAACCGATCATAGTGGCCCGATGCTCGTCGCACTCGATTGATTCGGTCGGCGAGACGAGGCCATACCCAAGAAATCGTGACGCCAATCGGCGGAACTTGTCTTTCTTCATTCCATTTCCCCCAAGATAGGCTTCCAGCTTGTCGGCGGCCGTACCCCAACGTGCTCCATGCACCAGCATCGCCTTGAGCAACACCGGGGCATAGTCATCGCTCAATCGCTCGCCGCCGGGTTCATCACGAAGGCTCGTCAATTGTTCGTAGAAGAATCCGGCGGATCTTGAAGC
>CALBIE010000777.1 GCA_937893495.1 uncultured Verrucomicrobiales bacterium
CCACAGCGGAAAATAGGTAATTTTCTGAGGTGATGATTTGAACATATGTCTTGTGTAGCGTCTTAGAGGAGAATATCAACAGGCCATGCGCAGTTCCGATATTAAGAAATATGTTTCGCTCAGAGATGCCCTGGTAACGGAGAAGGCAGACCTTGAAGCGCGCCTCGTTGAAATTAACGCCGCTTTGGGAGGCGGCGAAACGGTGGCTCCGAAGCGGCGGGGTCAGAAACCCGGGCGTCCAGCGGTAGCGGGTAAAAAGATACGGCGTGGGAAGCGTGCAAAAAACACCATTGGGTTGAGAGATGCCGTGCTGACGGTGACGGCGAAGAAGCCGCTCGGTCGTAAGGAGATTCTCGATGCCGTAGTCAAGTTGGGTTACACGTTTACGGCGAAGAACCCGTTGAATTCTCTGAATACCTTGCTTTACACGGCCAAGGGCGTTAAGAATTTTGGCGGTAAATTCGGGCCGGCAAAGTAATATTTGAAAATGAAATTTGAGTTCTGGCATTGGTGTCATTGATTGGTTTTTGCCGGTTGGGCAAAACCATGGTGCCATTGCGGAGCGAGGGATTGAAGGACCCGGTGATTCTCTGCGAATCGCCGGGTTTTTTGTTGAGACGATAAAACAGAATGCTCGCGAAACGTGTCATACCCTGCCTGGACGTGCATGACGGAAAAGTCACGCGCGGGGTGCAGTTTGGTCGTGCCGAGGAAGGCGGATTGCGTAATGTGGGCGATCCGGTTGAACTGGCCATGCGCTACAATGATCAAGGCGCGGACGAAATGGTGTTCTTTGATATTACGGCCAGCGCGCACGGGCGCGCGACCATGGTTGATGTGATTGAACGGGCCGCCAGCGAGTGCTTCATGCCACTGACGGTGGGCGGTGGTATTCGAACGATGGATGACATGTTGATCATGCTTCGCGCCGGGGCGGACAAGGTCAGCATCAATTCGGCCGCGCTTTCCGACCCGCAATTGATCCGCAAGAGTGCGGAGAAATTTGGAAGTCAGTGCATTGTAGTATCGATTGATTGCAAAAGGGTTGCGCCGGGAAAATGGGAAGTGTTTTCTCACGGTGGCCGTAAGAGTACAGGTCGGGAAGCGGTTGCCTGGGCGAAAGAGGTAGTCGATTTCGGTGCCGGTGAGATTGTTCTCAATAGTATCGACGCGGATGGGACCAAGGCGGGTTTTGACATCGAGATTACCCGGCAGGTGAGTGAGTCCGTGCATGTCCCGGTCGTTGCCAGTGGTGGTGCCGGCTCACTCGAGCACATGGCCGAAGTTTTATTGGCCGGCAAGGCCGATGCGGTTCTCGCGGCAAGTATTTTTCATTTTGGCGAATATACTGTTGGCGAAGTTAAGAAATATATGGCGGAGAAGGGGATTCCCGCCCGCATAGTATGAATGTGATAGAACTTTTAATATGAGTGTGCTGGAGAAAATTAAGTTTAACGCTGACGGACTCGTGCCGGCGATAGTTCAGGAGCAGTCCACGGGGCGGGTGTTGATGATGGCCTGGATGAACAAAGATTCTCTGTCTAAAACCATCGAAACGAGCAAGACGTGGTTTTGGAGTCGTTCACGGCAGAAGTACTGGATGAAGGGTGAATCCAGCGGTCACACCCAGGAGGTCAAGGATATCGCTTTTGATTGCGATGGCGACACGCTGTTGATTCAGGTGGAACAGGAAGGCGCAGCTTGCCATGAGGGATACAAGAGTTGTTTCTTCCGCTCCGTCACGGAGCAGGGTGAATCGTGTCAGGTAACCGAAAAGCAATTGGTTAATCCGGCCGAGGTGTACGCAAAGAAATAGTCCGTGAGCCGACCCAAGGAAGAGGAATCTTTCGCATGATTGATATCGTCCCATTTGCCAGTGAAGAGTATCTCCTGATGCTTGGGCTGATGATAGTGGGGCGCGGAATGGATTTTCTGAGCACGTGGATCGCCACCCCCAATCTGGTTCTGGAAGCCAATCCGATTGCGCGACGATTGGGCTGGAAACTGGGGCTTCTGGTTAACTTTGGAATGTGCCTTGCCGTGGCCTTCTGGCCGTTACCGGCCATCATCATCGTGACCACCAGTTTGTTGGTGGCGGCGCGGAATTTCAAGTCAGCCTGGCTCATGCGATCGCTGGGCGAGGAGCGCTACCTGGCGTTTATGCTGAACCAGATGGCCGTATCCAGTCGCGGAGTGTTTTATCTCTGCCTGTTTGCAGAAACTCTCCTGATTGGTCTGGTGGGCCTTGCCATCGCAGTCTTCAGTCATTATCCGATGATTTTGATGGCGGTTGGCGTCGGCGTCATGGCTTATGCCTTCGCCGTGATGTTTTATTCGTTGATTGCTCTGATGAAATCGCGCTGAAAAGATTTTGTAGTATGATTCTTCCCAACCTCGCCGACTTTCTGAAATTGACCGAACAGGGCAACCTGATTCCAGTCACAACCCGAATTCTCGCGGACTTCGAAACACCGCTTTCGGCCTATCGAAAGATTCGCGGGCAGGGCGAATCGTTTCTTTTTGAGTCGGTTGAAGGCGGTGAACACCTCGGGCGATACTCGTTTGTCGGGTGTAATCCCCGGGCGATTATTCGACAGGAAGGTCATCGGATTGAGTTTATCGAGAATGGCCGGTTGACTGAGAAATTTGCGATTCCCAGGAAAGACAACGAAGACTGCGCGAAGTGCGTGAAGGACGGTCTGGAGGTCGTAGAAAAGATTCTGAGCCGATATCAGGCGGTCCCGCTGCCGGGTCTGCCCAGGTTTACCGGTGGCGCCGTGGGGTTTATCGGGCATGAGTTTATCCATGATGTCGAACCGGTCGTGCCACGTCCGCCGAACGACGAGCTGGGCACGCCCACAATGTATTTTATCATCGCGGATGAATTACTGGTCTTCGATCGCGTGGAACAAACGTTGACCGTGGTGGTGAACGCAATCGTGGAGGAGGGCATCCCGCCGCACGAAGCCTATACGGATGCCGTGGAGGAGATTGAACGACTGGTGTCGTTGCTCGAACAGCCGACGGAGGCTGCGACCGTCCACCTGCCCGAGCGGCTTCCCGATGTCGCCTTCGAGTCCAACATGCCGAAGGAGCGTTTCCTTGCGAATGTCGAGAAGGCTCGGGAATATATCACCGCCGGTGATATCATCCAGGTTGTCGGCTCTCAGCGGTTTTCGACTCCGGTGAAGTCGTCGCCGCTGGATATCTATCGTGCCGCCCGAACCATCAATCCTTCGCCCTACATGTTCCTGCTGGAATTCGCTGGCTTTTCGCTGGTTGGCGCGTCACCGGAAATTCATGTGCGCAGCGAGGATGGGCACGTCGAAATTCGACCGATTGCCGGGACGCGAAAGCGGGGCGTGACCGCCGAGGAAGACCTTGCCCTCGAAAAGGAACTGCTCGCTGATCCGAAGGAGCGCGCCGAACATGTCATGCTGGTGGATCTGGCGCGCAATGACATCGGCAGAGTCTGCGATTATGGATCGGTGCAGGTGAAGGAGCTGATGATCATCGAACGATACAGCCATGTCATGCACATTGTTTCGCAGGTGGAGGGCAGGCTGGCGGAAGGCAAGACGCCCTACGACTTGATGCGCGCGACGTTTCCGGCCGGGACTTTGTCCGGCGCTCCCAAAATTCGTGCGATGCAGATTATTTCAGAAATGGAACAGACCGCCCGCGGACCTTATGGCGGTTGTGTGGGATACTTCAGTTTCTCAGGCAATCTCGACTGCTGCATCACGATACGCACGGCCCTGATCAAAGGTGGCCGGGCCTATGTGCAGGCGGGCGGCGGCTGGGTGGCCGATTCCGTCCCGGAAAGCGAATACCAGGAGACCGTCAACAAAGCCAAGGCGATGTTCAAAGCCGTGGCGCTCGCGGAAAGTTTTGCCTGATTTCCGATAGCAGCCGAAGTGACGAGGCTCACTCTGATGCCGATTCGAGTTCGAATCTGAGCCTTACGTTTGCTGCTGCGTTCGGATGAGGTGCTAAACTTCCCAGCCTTCGCGATAGGACTTTTCGACGAGATGCGACACGTCCATGTTGTTTGCATTCAGACGATCCGGGTTCCACTCGACCTTGCGCTGTGTACGAACGGCGAGGTTGCCCAATAGAACCATTTCCGTGAACGGGCCTGAGTAGTCGAAGTGAGCCGAATTTCCCAAACGTTTGCCCTGAATAGCTTCGATGAATTCCTGGTAGTGTCCTGGTGAGCGTTCCAAGGTCGGTTCCGGCGTCGGGAACGATTTCACCTTCGAATCGGGCGTGAACGTCGGTTTGCCGCCATAGGTTTCGCAGGTCATCTTGCCGCCTTCGCCGATGAAGAGCGAACCGTTGTCGGGAGACTCCACATTCTTCGCCAGGCCGAGCAATTCGTTCGATGGCTTCTTGCCGCCATCATACCACACGACCTTGACGGGCGGCATGTTGTCGCGCTCAGGGAATTGATACGTAATAATCGACCAGTTTGGGCCAGTCTCCTCGTTGACCTTGTCGGTTTTTGCTTCCACCGAAATGGGATCACCGAGTTTGAGCGCCCAGCGGGCCGGGTCCATAATGTGGCAGGCCATGTCACCGAGCGCACCGGTTCCGTAGTCCCACCATCCGCGCCAGTTGAAGGGGTGATACGCGCCTTTACCGGTTTTCTTTGCGTTGCGGGGACCGACGTAGGGTCGCCACGGAGCCGGACCGAGAAATCCATCCCAGTTCAGCCAGTCAGGCACCGGGTCTTCGCCCTCTGGTCGGTCGATTCCCTGTGGCCAGACCGGGCGATTAGTCCACATGTGACATTCGCGCACGGGGCCGATTGCACCCGCCCAGATCAATTCGCAGAACTTGCGGACGTCATTACCGGAGTGCCCCTGGTTGCCCATCAAAGTGGCGACTCCCTTTGCTCGGGCAGCCTCTGTCAGTAATCGTGCCTCAGCGATCGAATGGGTCAATGGTTTCTGCACAAACGTTGCAAACCCGCGTCGGATCGCACGAAGGGCAGCGGGCGCGTGATGATGATCGGGAGTGCTGATCGTCACTCCGTCAATGCCGTCTATCGTTGCAAGCATTTCCCGGTAGTCTCGATACAATTTGGCTTTGGGAAACTTTGCCTTGGCCCGGGTCAGGGACTGTTCGTCAATGTCGCAAAGCGCGACAATCTCCGCCCCGGCGCTGGCGCAACCGCCGATATCTACCCAGCCTTTCCCGCCGACACCAATTCCTGCGAGACGAACCTTGTCGGTTTTGCTCTTTACGATCTTCTGCGGCTGCGTCGTCTGGCAACCGGTCGCGAGCACACCGGCGGTCGCTATTCCCGAGGCGGCGAGAAACTGTCGTCGGTCAATGTTTGAAGAACCAGGTGAGAGGGGGAGAAAATACTTTTTGGGCATGTCCATTGGCTACCCCTCCTCTCGATTGAAAACAAGCCGAAAGTTGATCTCGGAGCTGTGGAGCGCTGTTCGTCGGCGTGGCCCTTCGTGGCGCGGGCATCTTGCCTGCACGAAGACACGGACTGGCAAACGACGCCTTCGGGTTGTTCAAACACCGCACGTGCCCGCGAATTCCCTATGCAGGCGAGACGCCTGCGCTACGTGGTCCGCATCCGCTCACTTCCCTCCCGCCGCTTCGGCGTCTTTCACATACTTCTGGATGAGGGCATCGAGCGTCTGTGCACCTGGCGAGCCCTGCCATCCCTGCCGGATGATACCCCGATGATCAATCAGGTAGAGAGTTGGAAACGCGTTTATCTGCCACGCCCGACAGATTGGACCGAGACCTTCACCATCCCAGAAAGACGGCCAGCTCAATTTATTGTTGCGAATGGCCTGAACGGCGCGGGCCTTGGTGTCGTTGTTCACGCCGACCAGCGCGAACGGCCTTCCCTTCATGCGATTCACGAGCGACCGCTCGTGCGCATACATCGCGCGGCAGGGACCTCACCAGTCGCCCCAGAAATCCAGCAGCACGACCTTGCCGCGGAATTGCGACAACTTGAGCGGTTTGCCGAAAACATCCTTGCCGGTGATCTCCGGTGCGGGTGCGCCGATGCGAGGTGGGGTTTGCGAATAAATCTCTACAACCCCGACGATGAAAAGGACGAAAGCAAATGTTACGAATTTCATTAGCCGCAATCTGTTCTATGAAAGCCCTATTCGGGCAGTGGTTTTTTTTCGGTCTTGCCCGGCTCGTCGCAAAATTCACTCGGCCGCCGACCGTAGCGAATCCAATGCGACGTTATCCGGTACCTTGCAATAAATGTCCAAACTTCACCAATTATGTATACCGAAACACAAGTTACACCTATGACCTGTAGCCAAATGGGAGCGTGTGTTATGGGCGGAAACGGAACCCAGGCACACGCAATGAGACTTCCGTAGATCAAGAGGCAAGAAACGAAAATGTAGCCAAGTGTTCGCATTCGCGTCGGTCAGTTGCGAAATAGTGAACCACCGGTTCGCCCGAAATGCAAACCGCCGGGGACCACAGGCGACCCGCCTGTCCACTTTGGCCGCTGGCCGAAGCGTTCAATCGTGGGCGGTAGCTCCATAATTGCCCAATACGTCTACAACTTCTCACCCTTGCCCGTTTCGCCTACCTTCTTCCCGCCGAAATGGCGGGAGGCTTCCATGATGCGATCAGCGAGGCGGCTGAACGGCAGGCTTTGCAGCCAGATATGGCCTGGCCCACGCAGCCGCGACAGGAAAACTCCTTCACCGCCAAACAGCATCGACTTGATTCCGCCGACGAATTTCACGTCGAAGGTGACACTCGGCGTATAGCCAACGATGCAGCCGGTATCGACGCGCACCTCTTCGCCTTCCGCCAGTTCGCGTTCACGGATCGTGCCGCCGGCATGAACGAACGCCCAGCCGTCACCCTCAAGTTTTTGCAGGATGAACCCTTCGCCGCCAAAGAAACCGGCGCCAATGCTTTTCTTGAGATGTAAACCAATGCTCACACCTTTGGCGGCGCAGATGAAGGAGTCTTTCTGGCAGATGAGTTTGCCGCCGATATCGCAAAGTCGAATCGGAATGATCTTGCCCGGATACGGCGCGGCGAACGCCACCCGCTTTTTCTCCTTGGCTTCGTTGTAATAGACCGTCATGAAGACGGATTCGCTGGTCAGAATTCGTCGTCCGATGCCAAACAGCTTGCTGATGAATCCCTCGTTGGCGCCATCACCCATGATGGTCTTCATCTCAATGCCGCCGTCCATGTACATCAGCGCGCCAGACTCGGCGACGGCCGCCTCTTCCGGGTCGAGTTCGATTTCGACGAACTGCATATCAGACCCGAAAACTTCATAATCAACTTCGTGCATTTCACCCATGATTTTATTCCTGTTGGTTGAGTTTTGTTTTTAACGCAAGTGGTGTGACCACGATAACACGCGATGGGGTGATTGGGTTGCAAAAGTTTTTAGGGTCTGACGGCTGTGCGTCGCGCTTTACGACCTGTCGGAAAGACGAGGCACGAGGTGTTTGCGGCAGCGTCTTGGAGTGCGCCGGTGCTCCGGCGCTTTCCTTGAGGCACACGAAAATCGCTATGCGTTCGAACGGGAAACCCCAACGCATCCGCACATCCGAATCCGGTTCTTACGCTCGACCTTGCCGATAAGATCGAACTCTTCGCTCACGCCCGAAAGCGGCGCAGCAGCGCACGCACTCCAGGACGCTGGCGCGTTCTTCGGCCGCCCTATATGATTAGCCTGCCTCAACGCCGCAGTCCGAGCCGCCATTCTTCGGCTGTCACCGGATGATTTCCGCTTTGGCATTCCATGGGGCGATGTTCGCCAGGTCCTTCTTCCGTAACTCCGCGTAGCATTCAGGCATATCGAACGCCGCCAATGCGCCGGGTAGAAGTGTGGAGAGTGGCCATTTGTAGAATTCGGTTTCAGCGACTTCAGCGTAGCTCGTAAGGGCGTTTTTCAGCGTGACCCGTTTTACATTGTCCGACAGCAGAGCCGCGAAGGTCGCCGGCAACGCGCCCCAGCCCTTGCCGATTAGATGGATTTCCGTATGGCCGATGGATTGCAGCCACTCAATGACGCGTAGCACGTCAAAGGTCTTTTGGCCGACGTAGGGTCGATCGAACATGATCGAATGGGCCGAGTAGAAGTAATCGCTGCCGTAGGGCGTGAGGAACGAGTCCAGTCCTGCCGTGCCGGGGCGCGATTCACCGACGCCACGAACGTCGCAGGCGAAAAACGCGGTAGTCGCATCCGCCTTTAGATATTCGGCAATCAATGGCTCGTCACGCAATTCGGCATCCGCGGAATGATGGGAGATGTAAAGGGTCGCCCGACTACTGCCGGCTCGGGGACGGGAGTGCATGCGTTCGTCGTCGAGGCGGGTCACCACGGCGTGAATTCCCGGTTCAGTCTCGACTGCGTAATTGATATACTGCGGTTTCGGATACTTCCGATTACCGACTGAGCGAATGATCCGATAGTGTGGTGTCCCTTTCACCTTCGGCATGTTGAGCAAACGGTGAACTATGCTTTTCAAATCCTTGTCGGCGACACTACGACCTGTCGCCAATCTTTTTGACGTTTCCCGCGTAAAACTGAACACAGTTTTTGAGCCTTCCGCGGCTACCTGTCCTTTGGGTGTGCACCACAATGCTTCGTCCTTCTCGAGGCGAATGGGTGGTTCCTTGGCGGCGTCGGAAACCTTGGTCGCGTAGTTGAATAGTTGGTACATCGCTTCGCGGTTTTCCTGCGTAAAACCGTGATAGGTCGGGCCGATGAACAGGCGAACATTGTCCTCCGCTCCGAGTAGGCGATAGATGTGCTTCAATCGCGCATAGGCTTCTTCCGCACCTCTGGCATCGAAGAAATCCTTTTCCTTCGCCAGCACGATTGCGGGCTTGGGTGCCATCGCCGCGATGAAGTCACAATGGTCGAGTCCGAGGGCCAGCGCGCGCGGTGGGCATTGCTCGGAATCGGCCGGCAATTCGTTTTCAAGGTTGTGACGAAAAGTTGTGACGAAGCAAATTGGCGCGGTCATCGTCCAGCGGTTTTCCACGCCAGAAAGCCAGGTCGTCATCGTGCCGCCACCGGAATTGCCGGTCACGCCGAGATGATTCTTGTCCACCTCCGGACGAGTCAACAGATAGTCAAGTGCGCGAATCCCGTCCCATGCCCGCCAGGAACCGATGAATTCGCCGATGAGGAATTGCTGGTTGCCGGAGTGAATATGCTCGCGAGTGCCCGGACCGATGATTGGCTTGAGCTTCTCGTTCACGTATTGCAGGCGTTCGCCCTGACCGATGGGATCGTAAATCAGGCAGACGTAGCCAAGCCGGGCGAGTCCCTGGGCAAAAGACTGGTAAGCTGTCTCAGCCTTTCCATTCGTCGAATGACCGCACGTGCCGATGACGCCCGGCGCGGGAAGTTTTTTTCCTTTCGGCAGGTAAAGATTCGCCGTGACGAGAAACCCGGGCCGACTTTCGAAAATGATATTCTCGATCTTGTATTCGGGGTGATCGATGGTCCCGGTGATTCGTGCATTCAAAGGTGTTTTTTCAGGCCAGGGTCCGAAGCTCGCTTGAATTTTCTGCTGCACGTCGCGCACGTAAGCCTGCGCCTGCGCTTTCGTCTTCAGTGCATAGATGCGATTGCGATGAATGTCGTCGTGCAGTCGCATCTTCCGCACAAAATATTCCTGCATCATTCGCGGGTGGCGGTTGAAGGGGGGGATCGCCAGTGCTGATGCTGCTGCCGCCGAGGCGGTAGGTATCGCTGAATCCATCGCGGCTCCGGCAATTGTCAGGCCAGCCAATTGCATCCAGTCGCGACGAGTGAATTGCAAATTCGTGTCAGGAGGAAATCCGATTGTTGAAGACATGGCGGCATTATGTCTGCTTCGCGATTCGTTGCCAGCACAAGTATTGGGGGCCTTTTCTGGCCACGGATTGAACACGGATGAAACACGGAGCAACGAAGGCGAATCGACTCCCTCTCCTCCATGCGAAGGCCGGATGTTTGCGCTTTGAATCCCTGAACTGTAGCAGCCGACGTGAGGAGGCTCTAATTTCTTTTACCCAATCTTGCATGAGCCTGCCAACGAACGGTTTCTGCAATGTATTGAAAGAGAGGCACTTCCGAATAATGAGTAAAAATGGCACACCACGATTTTTCCCCAAGTTCGATGGCATTATGCCGCACCTTTTTGGCGCTCCGATTCTCCTCACGTCGGCTGCTACAAGGTGCATGGAAAGGAGGAAAGCCGGATGCTTGCCGCCAATTTCTATGCCGCGTCTCAAACATCAGTGTTCAATCCGTGTTTCATCCGTGGCTCAATCGGATGGAACCGATCTTAAACCGGAACAATGCAGTTGAAGCGGCAGGAGCGCGGAATTTATTCCGCAGAAGTGTCCACTTTCCACCAACGTTTACGCGCTTTCCCGTTTCGTCGGTACCCAACACCGTTTTGTGTTTCTGAACCACCCATCCAAATCCACGCCAACCGATCGGCAAATCCACGTTTCTGCGGACTGAAGTCCACGCTCCATCTGCATCGTTCCGGCTCAAACCGGGCAGGGGGTTAAAACCCGCGTGCAACCCCGATGTTCGCTGCTATCCTGTACAAATGAAAACGGCCGTTCGTCTCGTTGCTTCGCTTTGCCTACTTGCAACGGTTTCTCCAGCCCAATCGGCCGATTCCGATTCGGACGATGTCTGGCAAACCGGTGAATTCAAATGGCGCACAGGCGCGCCATTTGTTCTGCCGACGAATCGGCCCGGCGACGCGTCGTATTCCATCAAGGATCCCTCCGTCGTGTTTCACGGTGGGAAATGGCATTTGTTCTGCACGGTTCGTGCCAAGCATCACAGTCATTGCGTGGTGTATCTGTCGTTCAAGGACTGGGCGGAGGCCGATCACGCAGAGCGCCATTGGTTGACGATGCACGACGGATACTACTGCGCGCCGCAGGTGTTCTATTTCACGCCGCATCGAAAGTGGTATTTCATCTGTCAGGCGGCGGATGATTCGTGGGAGCCGAAGTATCAACCGGCGTTCGCGACTTCGGAGGATATCAGTAATCCCAAAGGATGGTCTCGACTGAAACCGCTGATTGGCCACAAGCCGAAGGGCGTGAACGGTTGGCTCGATTTCTGGGTCATCTGCGACGAGACGAAGGCGCATTTGTTCTACACATCGCTGAACGGACGGATGTGGCGGTGCGAGACGCCGCTGAAGGACTTTCCGCATGGCTGGTCGGACCCGGTGCTGGCATTGCGCGGCGATGTGTTCGAAGCCAGCCACACGTATCGGCTCAAGGGACGTTCGCAATACGTCACGGTGATTGAGGCGCAGAACGGTCACGGCTGGCGCTACTTCAAGGCGTATTTGGCCGACCGCCTCGACGGCGAATGGAAACCACTGGCCGACACAAGCGACAAATCACTGGCCTCCATGCGCAACGTGGAACAAACCGCCGGCCGCTGGACGGACTCCATCAGCCACGGCGAATTCCTGCGCGCGGGACACGATGAGAAACTGGAACTCGATCCGGCGAACCTGCGAATCGTTTTCCAGGGTGTGACCGATGCGGCGCGGAGGGGAAAGAAATACGGTGAAGTTCCGTGGCGGCTGGGGTTGCTGGAGGGGCATTGAAGTCGGGCATCTCTACCTAAATCGAATTGTTCAGCCTGCGTCACAACGGCCTTTGATTCTTAATCGTCCAGCGACCGCCTTGTTGAATGACAGTGTAAACAAACCGATTGCTGTTCATCGGGAGACTCGACAGCGCCGCTTCAATTTCAAACTCGGTGCTGCTCCTTTTCTCGACTTTTGCGATCTGGAGCAGTGCCCCAGTCTTACCGCTCGCCTTGTCAACGAAATCCCCGGTCGGTGACACTCTCGACGCTTCGTAGCTCTTGACCGGAGGGTGATGGGTGGCAAAGCGCGCAAGGAGTGTTTCGTCGGGCGCTGTCAGTCGATGGCCAATCGCCAGAAAGAGCACTGGCGGTTTGTTGGTTCCAGCATCCCGCAACACATGTCTTACCACCGCTTCGGTCGCATCTGACTCGACCCGGTTGGTGCCGTCTTCGCAACCAACCAAAGAGGCTAGAATCAAGACGGCGAATGAGGTGGCGGGTCGCTGTTGGATGGAGGTTCTGCTGCTGGCTCCTTGGTGTCGCATGTTGGTCAATGAATACGGACTCTTCACGAGGTTGGCAAGTGCGGGCAAATTGCCATTGGGTGTTGCACTCTTCCGCCAGGTCTTGGAGTGCGCGCGCTGCTGCGCCGCTTTCCTGAGCGCACACAACAAACGAACGGCGTTCGCAATGGGAACTCAGTGACCTGACGGATGTCCGAAGACTGACTCTCCGTTCCTGGTTCACTGAGCGTTTGAGTCGCCGTGTTGCGCCCGAAAGCGGCCCGGCAGCGCGCGCACTCCAAGACGCTGGCGCGTTCGCCAGAGGCCCACGTCTTTGGCCACGGATTGAACACAGAGCAGCGGAGACGTATCGACTCCCTCTCCTCCATCCGGAAGTAGAGGGCCGGTCGTGGCGCGTCGGAGCAATGCGAAGGCGGCGGAGAGGAGGATTCCAATTAACAGACCCCTCGCCATGAACCGGAGGGCGGAGCGCCGGCTTGCAGCCGGCTTAAACCGATGCTTGCCAACGACACGTCTCCGGTTGGAATCCAATCCCGTGGGAAATGGTAACGTTTAAGCCGGCAACATGCCGGCGCTCCGGTTCAGGGGTTCAAAGCGCGAAACATCGTTTCGGCAAAATCTCTCCTCGGTCCTCCACGACCCTGGTAGCAGCCGACGTCAGGAGGCTCATGCAACATTGGGCAAAAGAAATTAGAGCCTCCTTACGTCGGCTGCTACAGCTCAGGGGGTCAAAGTGCGGATTTCCGTTTTTGCGAATTCTCGCCCCGCTCGTTCGTCGCGGGGCGAGGATGAAGACCGGTTGTTCGCGAGAAGTTCGCGAACTATGTTTCAAACATCTGTGTTCAATTCGTGTTTCATCCGTGGCTCAAGAAGAGGTGATCGGCTGCTGCGCCGGCGTCAGCGCTACGGGCCGATCGTGATTCAAAAACTCGTCGCAGATTAGGAAAAAGGCGGCTTTGGAATTTGTCCGACGAATGCGGTGGAGGAACTGTCCGTCCGCGTCGATCCCGTCGCCGATAAAGTTCATGTGCTTCTTAATGCGTTGCACCTGCAGATTCTCGGAGACATCCGGAGTCGTCGCGACTTCGTATAGCTTGCGGATGTATTCAAGGACATCGTGACCCTTCGGCATGAATACGGTTTCGCCGGCCTGATGCTGGCGAATCTGATGGAACAGCCATGGGTTGCGGATGGCGCCACGGCCAATCATCAATCCGGCAGCGCGCGTTTGGCGGAGAATTCCGGCGGCGTTTTCGGGCGAGTAAACGTTGCCATTGGCGATAACCGGGCAGGGGAGCGACTCGACTGCGCGGGCGATGAAATCGTAATGCACTTCGCTGCGATACATCTCTTTCACTGTGCGACCATGGACGGTCAGCAAATCAATCTCGTGTTTTGCGAAAATAGGCAGCAGTTCGTCGAACACCGCCGGGTCATCGAAACCGATGCGGGTCTTGACGGTGAAGGGAATTTCAATGGCGTCACGCAGCGCGCCAAGAATGGCATCGATGCGTTTGGGTTCGCGCAGCAATCCGCCGCCGGCGCATTTCCGGTAAACCACCGGCGCGGGGCAACCGAGGTTGAGATCGATGGCGATGACCGGGTGTTGTTGGAGTTCCTTCGCAATCCGGATGAGCGATGGGATGTCATTGCCGATCATCTGCGCGACGACGGGTTTGCCGGTGTCGTTTTCGGTGATGGAACGCAGAATCTCGGGATAGAGAATCGAGGTGTCCGTAACGCGGAAGTATTCGGTCACGTAAAAATCCGGCCCGCCGTATTCTCCCATCAACCGCATGAACGCGAGGTCGGTCACGTCTTGCATGGGCGCCAGGGCCAGCGCCGGCCGTCCCGTCTGCCACAGGGCACTGAATTGTTCGCGTTGGTTCACGTGTCAGCTTGCTCTGAACTGCGGATGATTTGTGAGACGCGCCCACGACTCGGGTAGAATGGGTTGTTGGACGTAGCGACCGTCGTGCAACGGCTCGGCACTCGTTGAGCGGTGGGCGCGTTCGAGCCATTCGCGGTCGAGTGGTTTCTCGATCAACGAGGCTGTGTTTGCCGCGATGGTCGTTTGTTCCTTCTCGCCGGTTGCTTCTCCGAATCCGACCTGAAAACCGGCGAGTAGCCATGTCACCCGTAAGAGCGTCGAGCGCGAATAGGTGGGCATGGCGCACGGGCGCTCCGGATCGAGCAGGTCGAACAATCGCTGAAAGAGCGGCAGCGTCCACATGTCTGGATTCTTTGCCGGCGAAAAGGCATCAAACAGAATCGCGTGCGGTTTCGGCAACTGCATCGCGGCCTCTGAAGCGACGAATGTGGGAAAATCATCGACGATTACCGACCAGGCCACTCTGTGCCGGCCATCATTGAACGAGGCCGATTTTGTGCCGAGGAGTTCGCGGGCGGCATCGGCGTAATGGTGAAAGTAGCCGAGCGGTTCCGCGTGTTCGACGGCGAAACGGAGCGGCTCCAGTGTCCAATCGAAACTGATGATGCGAACCGGCGTTGCCACCTCACGCGTGGCGTGCAGTACGGTCAGGACATTTGCCGCCGCGCCGAGGCCGATATCCCAGATAACAAATTCCTCGTTCGCGTTGGTCATGCGTTCGGGAATGCGGAGTTGTTCGACGTAGAGCGCTTGAGCTTCCGCCGCGGGACCGATGACCGGATGGAACGTCTCGCCTTCAGCGCGGGAACGGATGCTGTGCACGCCGTTCTTCAGTCGGACCAGTTCGTAGTCCGAAGCCGAGCCGGTGAGTCGCGATTCGCGGAGGGTCCCGCTGAAGTCGGAATTCCACTCACCCCGTCCCTCTCCCCCAGTGTGGGAGAGGGTGTCCAAAGGTTGGGTGAGGGGATTTTCCGGTTCAGGGATAACCGAAGTCGCGAGGGGGTCGTTCATTTCAACTTGGGCAGCAGCTTCCGGAGACGCGCGGTAGTTTCCTGCCGATCCAACTCGCCTGATGCGACGGCGAGCGTCAGTTTTTCCCAGTCCGGACCATCGGGTTGCGGTTCGATCCCGTTCAACCGGAGGAAGACGATGCATGAACCAAGGGCCGTTCGTTTATTGCCGTCGATAAATGGGTGATTACTGCAAAGGTAGAAGAGGTATGCTGCCGCGACTTCGGCCACATCCGAGTAAACCGATTTACCGCCGAAACCGGCTTGCGGAGCCGTCACTGCCGATTCCAGCAGGGATTCGTCTCGTACGCCGTCGGAACCACCAAATCGGGAGAGAGACTCGGCATGGATTTCCCTGACGATGTCGGCTGTCAGGTGGGTGCAATTATCCGGCGCGACGCTCATGCCAGCTTCTTCATGGTCCCGGCGTAATCCTGCATCGTTTCCCTGATAAGGTTGGAGACGACTTCGTTACTCGGGCGCCCATGCAACGGCGTGAGAACGATCGCTCCACCATCGTGCAGCGTGACGTTGACCTGGTCGCCGACCTTGAGGTGAGCCATCTCCATCAGTGCCGCGTCGAAAATAATGCCCTGTGAATTGCCGACCTTCGTAATCACCTTCGTCATGCTGTAATACTATGTTTTACGAATGAATGCGTCAAGAAGGCTTGTGGAAATGGCAATAAACGAGTGTTTACGTCGCGATGGGGCGAGTCCATTCTTTCCTGAATACGTCGTACTATGGATCGATCCAATTCACACATGTTTTCATTCCCCCCAAAGTGTCTCGGACTGGTGGTGATTGCCGCCAGCGCTGGACTCACGTCAGTTTCGGCTTTCGCTGACTACGCCAGCATTGTTCTGGCCGACGAACCAATTGCCTATTGGCGTTTGAACGATGCCGATGCCAGACACATCCGAAATTCCGGAATCGCCGCGGAAGATTTGACGGGTTCGGTGGTCGGTGAGTTGCGTCTCGGGCAGGGCGGACAGGATCCAAAGGAGTTTCCGTATTTCCGCAGCGGCGTGAAATCGGTCTATTTTCCGAAGGCGAAGAACTACATCGTCGTGAAGGATCCTGGTGAGCACAGCAGTCTCGATTTTACGAAAGGCGATTCCATCACGATCGAGGCGTGGGTGAACCCGGACGGGGCTGCGGGAAATCGGTTTCTGTATGTCGTCGGCAAAGGACGGACGATGAATCCCGGTGTGAAGGCGAATAATCAGAACTACGGGCTTCGTGCGACCGGCTCGGGCGCGATCACGTTTCTGTTTCGCAACGCCCGAAATCGCGGCAGTGAGGAGGCCGACTGGCATCGCTGGACTTCGACGACCGGCTTTGCGGCGGATACCGGTTGGCACCACATCGCGGTTACATACACCTTCGGCAAGGGCGACAGTCTTCGCGGTTATATCGATAGCAAATTGGTCAAGGGCAAGTGGGACATGGGCGGCAAGACGGATGACGGGCCCTACGTTGACAACGACGAACTCTGGATTGGTTCCTCCGTCGCGGGAAATCCGAACAGCGGCTTCAACGGTCACATGAACGAAGTTGCGATTTATCGGAAAGCGCTTGCCGCTGAACAGATTGCCAGACGATTCAAATACGTTCCCCAGAAACGCGAGATTGCTTTGGGCGATATTCCAGAAGGTAAAGTACTGGCGGAACTGATTGAAAATATTCCCGTCGCAAACAATTTCAGTATCGGGCGTGGCAAGAAGACCGATTCGTTTATCCTGCCGGCGTTCGGATTGACCCGCCTGCCATTCAATTACAACCGCATGGGAGTTCGGGATGATCGCTCGACGGCAATGCTGCTGCGGTTGGCAGCGAACATCGCTTTGCCAAAAGGCAAACATGAGTTGCTGGTTCGGGCGCTTAACGGCTCGCGGCTGTTCATCGACGGGCAGAAGATTGTCGAAACCAAATTCAACAACGGCAATACCAGCGGGCATGGCGAGGTGTCACCGATTCCGGAGCGGTTGCCGGAAGGGCTGCGGTTTCTCCGGCTTGGTCATAATGAAAAATATTTCACCTGGGAATCCGATGGCAAACCGCACCTGTTCATGCATGAGGTCTATGTGGGAGGGAAGGGTCGCCGGCCGGATATCGGCGAGTTGTCCTTCAGTGTGTTGAATCCGAAAGACAATCGCTACCACCTGATGGCGCCGGAAGCGACCGTTGCCTATTCCGATAAGGGTTGGACCGAATTTGCCAGGCAACAGGAAGCGGAGTTTGACCGGTTTGATGCGAAGCGACGCCATGATGCGGCGGCCAAACAGAATGAGTATTGGGCCGGACGCCATCAACAGGCGCGGGAAATTATTTCAAAACTTCCGGCAATTGAAATGCCGAAAGTTTCCGGAAAGTTCGGTGCCTTGAACGAGATTGACCAATTTATTGCCGCGAAACTGAAGCGTGACGACAAGCGTCCGGCGAGCCTGACGGACGACGACACTTTCCTGCGGCGGGTCGCCATCGACATCACGGGTCGGATTCCGACGCCGGATGCCATCCGATATTTTCATTCACTGCCGTCGGAGCAACGTCGTGTGAAAATCATCGATCATCTGCTTACTGATCCGGGTTGGGCCGACAACTGGGTGTCCTACTGGCAGGATGTTCTTGCCGAGAATCCGGCTATCCTGAAACCGTCGCTCAACAACACCGGTCCTTTCCGGTTCTATATTCACGAGGCCTTCACGGACAATAAATCGATGGATCGATTTGCGAGTGAATTGATCCTGATGGAAGGCAGTACTTATGAAGGTGGACCAGCCGGTTTTAAACTGGCCACGCAGAACGACGTGCCAATGGCCGACCGCGCGCAAATCATTTCGCAGGCATTCCTCGGGCAGAACCTGGCGTGTGCACGTTGCCACGATTCGCCGTTTCATTCGCACAAGCAGAAGCAGACCTTTCAACTCGCTGCGATGCTGAACCGCGGGGAGCAGGTTGTTCCGGCCAGTAGTTCATTGCCGGGGAATGCGAGTCCGCGCGCTCGGCGAAGAATCGAGGTGTCTATTAAGCCTGGTGACGCGATTAAGGCGGCGTGGGCGTTTCCGAAATTCAGCCAGGCAGATTTCCTGGCGTCGTTTGTTCAAAAACCAGCGGATACTCGGGAACAGCTGGCGGTTCACATCACCAATCCCGGCAATCTGCAATTTGCGCGCACGTTGGTGAATCGCGTTTGGAAACGATACCTTGGGCTGGGCATTGTGGAACCGGTTGCCGATTGGGAGGACACCGAACCTTCACATCCCCAATTGCTGGAATGGCTTGCCCGCGAGTTTGTGAAGGACGGTTACGATATGAAAATTCTGGCCCGGAAGATCTTCAATTCCCAGACGTATCAACGAAGCGTTGTTCCGACCGACGATCGGGACAACGCGAGTGGCGACCGCTGGTTTGCTTCGCCGCAACGTCGCCGCATGACGGCCGAGCAAATCGTTGACTCCCTGTTTGCGGCCGTGGGTAAGGAACTCGATTCGGAAATGCTCACGCTCGACAACGACTACCGCCGGGCCGGCAACGCGTTCCTGAACCTGGGCTTTCCCCGGCGAGCATGGGAATACACGACGCTTTCCAATGACCGTGATCGTCCGGCGCTGTCCTTTCCGAAGACGCAGGCCATTGTCGATGTACTCAAGGAGTTTGGCTGGCGCGAAACAAGACAGGCGCCGCTGAGCGAGCGGGATCATTCGCCGAATGTTTTGCAACCGGCTGTGTTGGCAAACGGCGATACGGGCAATGGTCGCGTCACCCGCCTTTCCGACAATTGTGAAGTAACGGAACTGTGCCTCAAAAAGCAGGATCTCGAGACGCTCGTCACCGAAGTGTTTCGACGGGCGTTGACTCGCAAACCAACCGGGGATGAATTGGAAACGTTCGTCGAACTTTTGAATGCCGGATATGCGAAGCGAATTGTCGTAAACCCAAAACGAAAGCCTCGCGAATACGACCAGAGCCTGCTGTTGAGCTGGTCTAATCATCTCAATTCCAGAGCCACCGAAATCAAGCTCAAGCTTGAGGAAGAGGCTCGCATGGGTGATGAACCAACTCTGCGGCTCGCCCGGGATTGGCGTGAACGCATGGAAGACGTACTGTGGGCGTTGGTCAATACACCTGAGTTTGTTTTCATTCCGTAGTGTGCGCTCATTGTGGCTTGCGAGGTGGAAAGACAATGATAGTTTGAGATATGAGTTTTGCTGAAATGAAGCCGAAGATTGATGGAATGCCGGTCGCGGAACAGCGACGGTTGGCGGCGTATCTGGCGCATCTTCAGAACCAACGTGAAGATACAGCAAATGAAGAACCGAGGGAGCCCGATTGGATAACGGTTGGAGAACTGAAACAAGCCTGGGGCGAGTGACGAATGCTTGACTATGAAGTCCTGATCACGGACGAGATTCTGAGCATTCGGAACGTAAGTAAACGGGATCGCCAGCAAATATTGAGTTTTATCGACAGTCTCCGAATTGATCCGTTCCAACCAGGCGACTATTCGGAAACCGACCATAATGGACGCATGATCAATTTGAAGATTATTGGAAAATATGCTCTGACGTTCTGGGCTGATCACGCCGTTAAAGAAGTGAAAATCACGAAAATTCGGAATGCAGATTTTTGAAAAATCGCTATTATTTATGAACCGCCGAAAATTTATCAGCAACGGAACCAAAGCCGGATTAATTGCCGGTTCGGTTGCAAACCCGTCCCGACTTTTTGCCGGAAAGGAAGAGGTCGTCCATCATCCCAAAGGGAAAGCCGAACATTGCATCATGCTGTGGCTCGCGGGTGGCGTGGCTCATTTGGATACGTGGGATCCGAAGACGCTTGGCGATCCGGACAAACGCAAGACCGGTTCCGCCTACCCGGCCATCAAGACCGCCATTCCCGGCGTTAAAGTCTGCGAGCACCTTCCGCGTGTCGCGGCCATGCTCGATCGCTTCATGCTGATTCGCACGGTGAATCATGGCATCGTCGATGAGCACTCGGCGGCGACCAATTTCGTGCATACCGGACGTCCGACACAGGGGACGATTGTTTATCCATCCATCGGTTCCATCGTGGCCAACCAACGGGGCAATCTGGCTGACGGGATTCCACCGTATGTGGTGGTGGGCTACCCGAGCATTCAACGGGGGCCGGGATTTCTTGGCACCAAATCGGGATTTGTTTATCTCACCGATACGGAGGTTGGACCCTCGGGCCTGACGCGACCGAGCTATATCGATTCCGCCCGGCAACGGGACCGCGAGACACTGTTGAATCGACTGCGGAGGAATTACGTTTCGAAGAACCCGAATGATAAAAAGATTGCCGACTACGACGCCGCCATTGGTGAAAGCTTCAAACTCACCAAGGGCGACTTTATGTCGGCCTTCAAATTGAAGAACGAACCCGCTTCATTGCGAGAAACGTACGGAGGAGAATTTGG
The DNA here is from genome assembly GCA_937893495.1 of uncultured Verrucomicrobiales bacterium. Taxonomy (GTDB): domain Bacteria; phylum Verrucomicrobiota; class Verrucomicrobiia; order Limisphaerales; family JAYPXF01; genus CALBIE01. The sequence continues at coordinate 20,471 of CALBIE010000777.1, forward strand.
TCAACGCTGCCTGCTCTCCCGGCGCCTCGTGCAGCGCGGTGTTCGTTTCATCGAGGTCTCATTCAACCTGAACTTCATCAACGGCACCGGGTGGGATACGCATAACGCGGGGCAGAAGAATCAGCACATTTTGATTCAACAACTGGATCAGGCGCTTGCGACGCTGGTCACGGACCTGGAGAATAACGAGCTGCTCGACAAGACCCTGATCGTGGTGGCGAGTGAGTTTGGGCGCCCGCCGGAATTTGATAGCGGCGGCGGACGCGGGCATTGGTCCAAGACCTTCAGTGTGGCGCTGGCCGGAGGCGGCTTGAAGACCGGACAAGTTATCGGCCAGACGGATGAATTAGGTAAGTTGCCGGTGTCCGATCCGGTCTCCGTTCCCGATCTGCACGCGACTATTCATTGTGCGTTGGGAATCGATCCTTCGAAGAATCTCTACGACGGTTCCCGGCCGGTGCCGATTACCGATCGGGGCCAACCGGTGGCGAAACTGTTTTCGTAGCGCGGGCGTCCCGCCTGCACGGACAGTTGCATCTGAAATCAGCGTGACCTCGCGCCGTGGAGGATTGATTGACTCGAGCGGACAATTTTTTGCCAGTTCGCGTGACGGGCGGGAACGCCGTTTCTTTGGCTGGTTTCGGCCGGGGGCAGGCGGGACGCGCGCGCCACGTTGCTCCAAAAAAACTTTGCCTTCAGCGAGTGCCCCTGTATCGTCTGCGGCCCGTTAGTCCGGTGGTGTAAAGGTAGCACAGGGCTCTTTGGAAGCTCTAGTCATGGTTCGAATCCATGCCGGACTGCCACTTTGAACAGGCAAGCGGGCGCTCTATCATTCCGCATTCAGTCCTTTGGCGGAAAAACTTGGAGCGGCCATTACGGTTGAGCAAGCCGTGCCCATTCTGATGGCTTCCTACGCCACTTTATGAAACTCTCACTTGGACACCGATGGATAGTGCATGATTCTGGCGTGCCCCGGCTTGACGGAACTTCGGCTCCTGTCGATGGCAATCTTTGCTTCCGATCACGCAAACCTGACCGTTCCAAACAAACGGCATTCAAAACGCTGTTCGGCCGCCTCACTAAAGAACGTGCCCAATTTCATCGCCGTCCCTTTTTGTTGTAACAGCCAAGTCTCTCTGAAAACGCCTACCGTAAATGACAACTATATGTCGCATATGCGACATATAGTTGTCATATGGAAAAGTGACATCCAACGACATAGCTGATTGAAAAACAGTTACTGGAGCCTCGCAGAACACGGGAAACTGGGAGCGCCGCAGGGGCAGAATCTTCGTGGACGCAAAATAATCTCCCACCATGGAATCCACGCCTGGCTGTTGGACTCGGCTGCCGGGCTGCGGTGTCACAGTCGAGTCACTGTGGTTCCTCAAATCCTCGCGCCCGCGATACGGCTATTCGCTCTCGCGCAATAATGCCCACAAACCGAAGACGGCCCCGGCGATCACCATGGCAATCGCGATACCAATCGTTATCAGTGGGACTGGTTCCAGGCTTGTGGATACGAGATACACTCCGCCGAAAATGAGAAGTAAATCCGCCAGTAGCATGAGCAGTCGCAGGGTGCCGGTTATGGTTGACGCGGGTCTCCCTGGTTTCTCTGTCGGTCGAGAAGAACTTCCCTGAACGGGTATTCGCTGGTCCGTCTCGGCTCGGGTGATGAAGCCGGATTTGTCCCCGCCCCCTGGAATGGCTTGGGTGGACTCATGTTCGCCGCCACCAATGACGGCGGGGGCTGGACGCTTGGGCCGTTGATAGACCTTTGCCGTCGATCGAAGGAGAGTTCGAGTCCTGGGCCGGGAGGTTGGGGAGTCGGCGACGATTGGGGAGGCGGCGGTCGTTGCCCTGGCGGGTGCAGCCGGTTGATCGATTGCCGTTGCCGGGAATTCCGGTTGGCGCGCAGTTTGTGTTTTCGTTTCCCGCAGGAACACACCCAATCCGCGCACCCGGATTCGTCGCTGTTTCGGTTGGAACGGAAATTCCTGCTGTCTGCCCGCCGCGGGTTTTCGCAGGCCGGATGACGTTCCGGCCATCAGGCTGTTCAATCCGCGACCTAGAACTGGCTTGGGCACGGGCTAAGATTGAGAAAGATGGTTGAGCGGAGCAACAAAAAGTTACGTCCGCGTGATCTCCGACCGATTCCCAGACAATGGTCTCAACCCGAATTCCGAAGATTGGGGAGCACGCCCGCCCCGGGTGTGGCTGGCGGCACCTCACCGCCAGCCTTTTGCGCACGAGACTGACACGAACGTTCGGATCGTTTCGGTGCGGCCGGGTTTTCCGCGAGGGCGCGGAAAGCAGCGCCCTGGGCGGGCGCGGGCACCTTTATATTTCAGAGTTCGGGCTCACCCTTCAGAGAACAGGTATTCGAGGTCTGTCTGTGACAGGCTCTTGGCAAAACCTTCCTCGCCGAGCACATCGGCAATCGTCTGCGCTTTGCTCTGCTGGAGGTCCCAGATCTTTTCTTCCACCGTTCCGGGTGTGATCAGCTTGTAGGCATTGACCGTCTGCGTCTGTCCGATGCGGTGTGAGCGATCGATGGCCTGGGCCTCAACCGCCGGATTCCACCACGGGTCGTAAAGCACCACGTAGCTGGCATTGGTCAGGTTCAAGCCGGTTCCTGCTGCCCGCAGGCTGAGGAGGAAAACGCCCGGCTTGTCGTCGCTCTGGAACGCGTTGACGACTTCCTGCCGATCCTTCGTTTCCCCAGTCAGCAAATGCGTGGGAATTTCGCGGGCGCTGCAATCTTTCTCCAGCAGTTTGAGCATCTGCACAAACTGACTGAAGACGAGAATCTTCTGGCCTTCTTCGAGCAATGGCTCGAGCAATTCGAACAGGGTTTCGGTTTTGCCGGATGGTGAATCACTCCCGACGAGGGTCGGATGACAGCAGATTTGGCGCAGTCGCGTGAGGGCGGCCAGCACGTGCATTTTGCTGCGCGCGAGCCCCTTGGTTTTCACGGCTTCGAGCACCTGCTCGCGGCTGCGGCGCAACTCGGCAAGATAAAGCGAGCGTTGTTCCTCACCGAGGATGCAGTCGCGGCGTTGCTCGATGCGCTCGGGCAGGTCTTTTGCCACCTGCGTCTTGAGTCGTCGTTTGAGGATCGGTCGCAGTTTCGATGAGAGGCGTCGTCTTGCTATCCGCTGGACGGAAACGGCTTCGCCATCCTCGCCTGGAGCAGACTCCTCTTTCGGATCATAGGTCTCGTTGAAATGATCCTGGTTTCCCAGGTATCCCGGTTGGGTGAAATCAACAATACTCCAAAGATCCAGCAGTCGATTTTCCAGCGGTGTACCGGTCAGGGCCACGCGATGATCGGCCTGCAACTGTTTGACGGATTGGGTGACCTGCGCCTGCGGATTTTTGATGAACTGCGCTTCGTCGAGCACGAGCGCGCCGAAGGAAAATTTCTGCAATTCTTCGAGATCGCGGCGGAGCAAAGAATAGTTCGTCACGATCATGTCATATTGCGGAATCTGTTTGCGCAGGTTGTGGCGGGCCGAGCCGCTCTGCAACACCAGCACTTTGAGATTGGGGGTAAACTTTTCTGCTTCGCGTCGCCAGTTGTGCAGCACTGACGCCGGGCAGATGATCAGTGCTGGATGGTACCTCCGCCCCTTCGTGGCTTTCAACCACGATAGCCAGGTGAGCGTTTGCAGCGTTTTGCCCAAACCCATGTCATCCGCGAGCACAGCACCGAGATTGAGGTGAGTCAGATGGCAGAGGAAATCAAATCCCTCTTTCTGGTACGGTCGTAGTTCTGCCTGAATCGTGTCGGGCAATGGAGTCGGCTTGATGCCTTCAAAGTTCGTAAGGCGTTCGCGCAGTTTCTTCGCGTGGGCGCTGTCACCAAATCGTTCCAGGCCTCCCTCGTCAAGATGGGCGGCTTGTTCGACACCGATCTTTTGTGGAATGGCTGACAATCCCTCCACGCCCAAATCGGCCATGGCTTCCTGCGCATTCTGCACGGCTTCGGTATCCAGTTGCACCCAACCGGCGTTGGGTAACTTGACGAATTGCCCCGTCGCGGTCGCCAGTCGCTCCAAATCACGCTTCGACAGCTTGAGGCCTTCTTCCTCCCACTCCGCTGAGACGCTGAACCAGTTGATGCCGCTGCCTTTGACGATGAGGTTTGGCTTCAGGCGTTTAGGATTGAGAAATAAACGCTGAAACATGCCATTGCCCAGATACTCTGCTTCGGCCGGGCGGTCGTTCCAGACGCGAGCCAGGATGCCGAGGAAGTTTTCGTTGGCATCACCCACCCACAGGCCGGGTTCCGGTGTGAACCAGTCGAGTTGACGCAGCCATTGTGTCGCGGGTTCCAGTCGTACATCGTCGAGCATTTCTGGTTTGCCATTTCCGTTTTTGGCGGATTTGCGACGTCCCGTTCCTTCTTCTTTCTGCCATTCGTGGCCACTCCACTGCCAGACGCTTCCGTCTCGTTCGCTTTTAGCGAGAAGTCGCAGACGTACTGTGTCGTCCACGAGTTCGAACGTGAATTGTGGAACAGCGGGATGGGCGATGCACAAGTCATCCCAATTCACATCCTTGTGGCTGTGATCTCGCCGCAAATGGCTGATGAAGCGGTGGCTGAGATTGCGCACGGGCACGCTGGGATGTTCGACGAGCGATCTTACCAGGTGCTCGGGAGGTGCGTTGCGGGCGAGGTAAAAACGTTGATTGATTAGAAGCAGCGTCGGGCTGCCAGCGAACCAGGTGACGTCAGCAAGGGCGCGTTGGCTACCGTCGGGCAATCGACAAACGTGCGTGAATGCCAAATCCTTTTTGCCATTCTCGATGTGCGGGTTGAGTTCCGCGATTTCTCCGGCAAATTCGATTGGCTTTTTGGTGGCGTCGAGTTCCAGACGGCTGAGATGGCCCCATCGCGCGAGCCATTGCAGCAGATCCACTCCGGTAAGTTCGATGTTTCCGTCGGTGCCGGCACTGTCGCCGTAATGCTCGACTATCCACTTGATGAACTCCCAATCTTCTTTGGGAAACAATTCCTGCTCGTGGGCGGCGCGAGTGTTCAGGTCCAAAATCTCGTTGAGCGTGCGTTCACGTTCGCCAGAGCGCGGACGAAAGACATGAAACTCGACCGTGAATCGGCGCAGCGGCGAACCATTCACGGCGCTGGAACGGCAGATGATCCGCAAACCGGCCCGTGGTGAATCCAAATGCACGGGTGCGGGCGGAAACAACCAGTCTTCCAGTTCGCGCAATACGGCGTTCTGTTTTTCGGTCTCTTCGATTTCGGTGAATCGTTCGAAGTTGGCATGCCCAATCAATTCGTTCGGAAGATTTCGCCGGGCGCGCAGAAACACCATGGTCAACTCCTCAAGCCGTTCGGTGCCGCGTTTGTTCAAAAGTCGAGTCCACCAGTCCTCCCCGGGAAAGTCTTTTCGCGAGAGTCTCAGTTTGTCGAAGTAATCCTCAAGAATCAGCCACGCTCGTTGCGAATCATCACATGCGGCAAAGATCGCAAGCGTCTTGGCGCGCTCTTCGATATCGGACTTGGAGTCCGACAACGAGCGGCGGAGGTCGGCGAGGGAGCCGTAGGTGTCCGAGAGCACGGTATGGTGCGCGTCATACTTGATCGTGCTTGCTGAGAACCGCGGTGCGCGGCTTGATTTCTTACGACTGACTTTTGGCATTGTTTCTTTCCAGACGAATCTATTCCGATGTTGGCGCCATGGGGTTTACTACCGCCGGCTCCTGATCAATTGGAGATTGGTTTGATTTTGGTTTTTCAGGTTGATTGGGTTTGAGAATTTTGTGTCAGACTTTTCCGATCCATTTGCGGTCATCCCATACGGCCTTGAGAGAAGTCAGGTTACGGGAATCAAAAACGTTCTGAGCGGCGGCAATTAGTTTCCCCCGACGGAGATTGTTCCATGCGTCGCTCGCGTTGATGGCGACATGCTGAAGAATGCTGGGATCACGGTAGCAATCAATCATGCAGCGCTGGCAGCCGTCGCGAATGAGTTTTGATGAATCAAAGTCATAGATGCTGCACATGGGTTTCTCCCAGTAGTGGCAGCGATAAAGCTCCAGTTTCCAGTCCAG
>CALBIE010000778.1 GCA_937893495.1 uncultured Verrucomicrobiales bacterium
TGCGTCATCGCGTCCCGTTGCTGTTCATTGTGAGGCCGGTATCGGTCGAACGGGTACAATGCTCGCGGTGTATTTCGTTTCGCAGGGCTTCGATGCGAGTGAGAGTATTTTACGAGTAAGGAATTTCGAACCATCTGCCATCGAAACAGCACTTCAGGAGAACTTTGTTTCAGAATTTGCGTCAATCTGTAACCAATGAGAGCCTCGTGAGATCATAGCCATCGGCGAAGATGGGTGCATTTCAACTTTTCGTTTTGACAGTTTTCTGATCAGCGCTCAGCAGGAGCTTCGCCCCACCAGTTTGTGGATTACTTCCTCGCTTCGGGCACGATGGTCAGGGTGACTTTCTTCTTGCCGCGCTCGACGATGACCTTGACCGGTTGTCCGATCTTCACAGCATCAATCGCATACGTGTAGTCATAAATGTTTTTAATCTCCTGCCCGTTGAAATTGACGATGATGTCGCCGCCTTTCATGCCTCCCTTGTCGGCGGGTCCGTCGGCGCGGGTGCCGGATATCTTAACACCCTTGATATCGCCGCCGGCATAGTCGGGAATGGTGCCGAGGTAGGCCCGGAGCCGGTCGCGATTGCCGCCCGTGTCCTGGCGGGCGACCTTGATGTAATCCGGTCGTTCGCCATTTCGAATCAAATCGCGTAGAATCAGGCCGGCGAATTTTGTCACGCGTTCCAGGCCGGCGTAATCAAGGGTATCCGGTTTGTCGGCCGGTCGATGATATTCGTCGTGACTGCCGGTGAAGAAGGCGAGGACGGGAATGCCCTTGGGATAGAAGGAGGTCGTGTCGGTCGGCAGATAGGGATCACTTTGCAGGGTGAGATTGAATCCGGAAACCACGTTGCGCTTTTCAATCAGCTTTTTCCAGACGCTCGATGAGCCGACGCCCTGAAGCGTGAGTTTGTTTTCGCGGAGCCGGCCGACCATGTCGAAGTTCAAATAGGCGACGATGTTGGTGGCGGGAATAATGGGATCGTTCGCGAAAGCCGATGACCCCATGAGCCCCATTTCCTCTCCCGACCAGGCACCGAATATGATCCCGCGGCGGACCTGCGAATTCTGCTGGGCGGTGGTTCGGATATTGTGGTTCAAGTTGGCCGCCAGTTCCAACAGGGCGGCCGTGCCGGAGGCATTGTCATCTGCGCCGGAATGAATCTGGCCTTCCTCGTCCTTGCGGGCAAAACCGCCGGTCTCGCCGCGCCCGAGATGGTCGTAATGCGCGCCGACCATCACGTATTCATCCGTGCCGTGCGGCGGAATGATGCCAATGACATTTCGGTCGGATTTTTTAACATAACGAACGCTTGTGCTGATGCGGACTTTCAATCGTGGAATCGTGAATCCGGATTCGGCGTGCGGGTTTTCGATGTCGAGGTCTTTCTGAATCTTCTTCAGATCTTTGTGCGCGACGGTGAAGATTTTCTCCGCAACTTCGCCGCTGATGCTGGCAGCGATGATGCCGGATGCCGAAGTGCCGGTTTCGTAGGTCAGCGAAGTCAGTTTGCCGGCATTGGGTGAGTTGGGTCCGGTGACGACGAGAATCGCCTTCGCGCCGTGATTGCGCGCGATCAGTGCCTTGTAACGCAGTCCAGCGTAGCGATTGAGCGCCTGCCGACGTTTGGTTTCCGCCTCCTCTGGCACGTATCGAAACACGAGCACGATTTTGTTGGAAACGTTCAAACCGGCATAGGAATCGTATCCATCGTCCTGCTGCCCAGGCATCGTGAGGCCGTAGCCGGCAAAAATTACTTCACCCTCCACGGTGCCGTTCTCCGTGAATGAAAGCGGACGGAAATCCTTGTCCACCGCGTATTTGCCATCGGGAAAATAAGCGGTGTCGAGGTTGAGCTTGTTCTTGTCCGGAATCACCTTCACGCCGGCATTGAACGTGAAAGGCTGGAAATTTGATTTCCCGGCAGGGATGGGTTGCAGCCCGGAATTCTGGAATTGTTTCGCGATGAACTCAGCCGCGAGTTCCGCGCCCTTGGTGCCGGTCAGACGGCCTTCCAACTTGTCGCTGGCGAGATAGGCAACCTGTCCGCGCAAGTCGCGTTCCGAAATCTCGACCGAGTAATCTCCCGCCAGGTTCTCCGTGCGGCTCGCCGAGGGTTCGGTTTTGGAAGGGGCGGCTGCGGTCGAGGATGACTCTTTGCCGCGCGGTGGAGCATCGCGCAATGCTTTCAACGCGGCCTCGTGATTCCAATTGCCAAGGAATAATTGCGATTTCTTGTCGCCGGTGCGGGTGGCGGTCCAGCAAAGCTTCTTTCCGTCCGGTGAGAACACCGGCAGTCCGTCGAAGCCATCCGTGTAAGTGACGCGAACCGGCTCCTTCGTGCCGGCTGCATCGACGATGAACAGTTCGAAGTTTGCGAAACCCAGTTTGTTGGCCGTGAAGATGACGTATTGCTGCGATGCGTGAAAGTAGGGTGCCCAGGACATGGCTTTGAAATCCGTGAGCCGCTTCACGTCCGAGCCGTCGAGCTTCATCGTGTAAACGTCCGCCGTGTCGCCTTTCACGGTGAAGCGTCGCCAGATGATGCGCTTACCGTCCGGAGAAAAAAATGGACCGCCGTCATAACCGGGCGTCGAAGTCAGTCGTTTCTGATTCGATCCATCGGCGTCCATAATGTAGATCTCCCCGAAATGGGATG
>CALBIE010000779.1 GCA_937893495.1 uncultured Verrucomicrobiales bacterium
GCAACGCTTATTCCCGGTGGCACAATGGCTGATGCGAGATCGAGGGTGGCGAATTCATGAGTGTTCCCCGGCTTCTCGGAATAGACTTGGCGGCCTCCGGGGAAAAGGACATCGGGTTTGGTGGAGCCCTTTAAACCGCATCCCAATGCGCTCACGGGGCTTGGCATCGTTTCCGACGTGATCAGGTCGATACGGTCGGGAATATTTCCGGCTGGTCCGGCGTCTTCGTGTGCCGCCCCGACGGTGACCGCGTTGATGGCATCCGCAGGCGCAAGAATTCTCCTCAGCCTCAAATTCAGATATAGGGCTCGGAACAGTTCCCGTTCACGATCTTCCGGCAAGAGGTTGCGGAGTTCTGCTCGGGGCACGTTCAGCGTGATCGAACCTGTGTAGTTTCCCGCACTGACACAGAACAGGACGTTGTATTTTACTGACAGCCAATCCAGGAGCCGCCCCCATGCGCTTACTGATGCATGAAACGGTTGCAAAGCGTCGCCGATTGAGAAGTTGACGACCTTTACGTGCGGGGCCGTCGCCGGGGTGTCGCCATCGCCTTCGAACATGCGCCGAACGCATCGATATGTGAGATCAAGAGAGTTCTTGTAAAACGGGATTCGTTCCGTCGACGAGCCATCCCAACTTCGCCGATCCGGGCGCAGGAGTGGTCGGACATAAAGAGGACGCGGCAACGGACGCCCGGGTGCGTTAAGATCGCCATGCACGATTATCGAGGCCATCGCCGTACCATGGTTTCTCTCCCTGGCGAGATAGTCCGCCGCGAAGTCATCGGGATCGTCGACAACCAGCCGATCAGTCAATTGCGAGTGATTCTCCAATGGCAGGCCATCGAGCAACGCCACCGTGGGTTCGCCAGCCGGCAAAGGCCTCGATGTGGATTCCGGGCCCGGCTGCACCTCGCTCAAATCTTCCAACGGGACAGAAGTTTGGCCGGATGGTCGGAAGAACATGACTGAGTTTTCTCCCAACAAGCTTGAACCATGATTCGCAACCAGAGTTCGTACCTGCGATTCCGGTAGATTGACCATTAGCGAATGGTAGCGAATAGGTTCGATCTCAGCGACCGAGGTTATCTGGCCGCCCATTCCGGTAATAATCTGACGCACGCGGTCGACTGATTCAGTCCGCTGGCTCACCGTTTCTCGATACCACAATTCGACTTCGAACGGAATGGGTTCGACGGAATTGTAGCCCGCGATCTCATTCCATTGGTCAACGACGCCCGTATCTAGCAGGCGATCTTCGACGGACCAGGTGCGGAGATCGTATAGCTGTCCAAACAACCGGTAGAATGGCGCGAAACCGCGTGGTGCCCCGTCACCACGACTGTACATTCCCCAGAGCCGTAGCATCTGGGCGAGCGCCCGCTGATTGCTCATTGCCAGAAAGACCCTTCCGGTCAACGACTTGCTCGCGTCTTTAGAATCATGAAAATCCCCGTCCGGATCGATATGATCCACATCCCACTCTGCCAGGTATTCGAACCCAGGGATACGTTTGGCCGCTTTCAAGAAGTCAGCGATGGCACCAACCGTTTCAAAGACGACGACCTCTTCCGGCACATGTCCGGCGGCCGATATCTGAAGCTCGGCTTGGCGCTTGGCAAATATCGCTTTCAATGATTTGAAGCTTGGCTCCAAGCGTTCCACTTGCCGGTCGCGAGTGGGGTATTCGTTGTTGCCGCCCCCTCTTGGCGATCCGCCGGGGCGAACTCTGGCCGGCGTGGGCAACACGAGCAGTGGTCTATCGGACATTATTTCGTACGCGCCCGAGACCGGGCTTTCCACTGCGAAATCCGAGATTTTAGAATCATCGCAGCTTCCTTGTTGTCGTGTGCCAGAACCATCCGCCGGATCACATCCAGAACGAACTCCTCAAGTTCGGCAAAACTTTCGAATTTTAACTGTTCGGCAATGCTCTTCGCCGACACTCCAGACGGAAACTTCCACTTCGCTTTGGCCATCTGCATCCATTTGGCTGTCTGAGTCGGAGTTGGCCTCGGCAGTTCCAACCTGAGTTGGAATCGTCGCCAAACCGCCCGATCTAAAAGTTCCTGATGGTTGGTAGCTGCCACGACCACCACGTAACTCGGAAGTCGGTCAATCTGCAGAAGCAGCGAGCTCACGACTCGTTTGATTTCTCCGGTGTCATGAACGTCTCCGCGCTCTTTCCCGAGGGTATCAAATTCGTCGAAAAACAGAACGCACGGGCGATTGACAGCATAGTCGAACAACTTTTGAAGCCGAGTCGCTGTTTCTCCGAGGTAACTTCCGACAAGACTTTCGTACCGGACTGATAAGAGGGAAACGCCCAAGCCCTTGGCAATCGCTTCGGCAAGGCACGTCTTACCATTTCCTGGAGGGCCGATCAACAGGACCCGGTTTCGAGGTTCGAGACTATGTGACCGAAGAATATCGGCCCGATGTTGCTCCTCGATAAGCTCCAAGCAGGCAGCGGAAGTCGGCGAGGCCAGGATAAGATCATCAATGCTGCGACCGGGTATCTGCTCGTGGAACAGCGCCGAATGAAATCCATTGACTGATTGCGGCACATGGGGAGTGCTTTCGCCGTTCTTGGTGAACGCTTTTTCGAGCTGTAACGCGAGCACATTGTGTTGCTTGCCCCGCTCCTCCGCGATGATGGCGTCGACGGTACGCTGGAAAAGGCTGTGGTCGCCTCTGGACCCAGCCTTCACCAAGTTTATCAACAAGTCTGATCGCGCCATCTCTGTTCAGTCCAAGAGCGTAGTCTCGCTTGGAAAGCCTCTCAAATCCTTTCTTGAAGTGTAAGGCATATTTCGGGGTCAGTTTTCACTCCAGTCTTTCCGAAAACAGTTCAGATTTTCGTAACATATTCAGGAAGGAGGTGAGGCTTCGTCACTCGCCCTGGCTGGGAAATGACGGAGTATTTCCTTCCGGACGGTCAACGTCTTCGGGCCAACGCATCGGTTTCCTCCATCGTGAAGCGGGTGTTCATCACGGAATGCTTCTCGGGGCCCGCAGCATAATTGAGGTATGTCGTCGCGTAGATTGTGCCGTCTGGCAGGAGTTCGAGGCCGGAGTAGCCGCAGCCCGTATTGCCTCGTCCCGGTTTGTTTGACTCGTTGCGCAGCATTTTGTGTAAGAGCTTGATGCGGGAGTCGCCCCGCTTGCCTTCGAGGATGTCCTTGAAGCGTCCCACCCAGGCGACGTTCGCGGTGTCAGTCATCAATTCTCTACGGTCGGATGGGAGTCTATGGCTCGAGGTTGATTGACTACGGAATCCTTCGACGAACTCAGGACAGGAACGCGGAAGGGGAATGCACAAATCCACCCGCGCAAGATTCCCTGGATCATTACACCCCCTGACGGGCTCACACCTCCTCACAATCGGGATTATCGCCCGCCGTTGCTTCTGCCATCCCTTAGTGAGCCGTTCTGCTCGGTTTTTTCAGAGCCGTTCAAGTTTTTTGCAATCCCCTGAGTCGAAGAGACCACCACGCGACAAATGACGACAATTTAGTCTTTTCGTTTTCATTGCTTTGGTGCGGGTGCAAAACCTCCTCATTGCTTCGCCTGAACCCGATCGGAAATTTGATCCGAGATCGGCGGTTAGCAAGACGGAAACTGCCGGTTCAGAAATGCTCGCTCAACCGTGCGTCCGTCTCCGTCCGTCATAATGATTTCGCCCCGTTCATCCCATAGTGTCCGCGTGTCCACTAGGTAGTCGATTGCGTGTTCGAGTTTGGGCACTCGCGACTGAAAACCCCGAATCCGCTCCACCGGAAAGATTAAGCAGCCCAACCGATTGACCTGCGGGTTGACGTTCAATTGACCGAAAGGGTAAAGGAGTTTTTCACGAGACCGTTTGATTCGAGAAATGATTTCAGCGAATTGTAGGAAGCGGTTTGCAATCCGGATGGGTCCATGTCTTTGCGGCTGATGTCGGCTACAAACGCGGTCCCAATCGACTTGAACAACCCGAGGCGCACGTGAGTGGGCCGGTAGTAGGCATGGATGTTTTCGTAGATTCGCGCTCGGTCATCGGTTTGGTAGATCGCGGCAAAGCAGACCTTGACCGCGTGCGTCACGCAGTTGTCGTAGCGATCGACCCACGGGTTGGTGAGCAGGTTGTAGTCGGGATTGTGAACGGTCTGGTAGGCCGGCGAACGGATGACTTTGAGGAGGCGCCGCTGGAGTTCTTCGGTCGGCACGCAGACCGCGACGTCGGACTCCATGACCCCAGCCACAAAGTCGTACGTGAAATCCTGCGCGAGGTAGCTGCGATCATTGCGCCCCTGGTCGCCCTGGTAGAGATTGTAAACCGTATAGGTGTAGGAGACGTTGCCCTCAGGCGTGCGCACCGGTTCGAACACTGCGAATGCCACGTGGGTGTAGCTGAATCCCTTGGGCAATTCCGCGCGAGGCCGACCCGATCGAGCAATGATCGCCACGTTGACTTTTTCCTTGTCGAGGCGGTCGTTGATCCGCTGGGAGAAACTGCGAATGGAAGCTTCACCGTATTTTTCTGAACCACATTTGCTCACTGCACTGCCTCCGGCCATGGCTGAGCCCGAGAGAAAACCCAGGGCGACAAGGATGAGCGCCGAGACGTGCTGGCAATGGAGAATCGTTTTCATTGGAAGATTACCTTTCATTGATGGATTCGCTTGATTGCTTCGGCAGGTGAGAGGTCCCTGGGCCGCAGTGCGGATTTCTCCAGCCTGGGCAATCCGATATTATGGTCGAGTGCGGGGCGCGGGGCGGGATCGCCGGTGGCGGCATCCCACATGGTATTGGCGGCCTTCCTGGTCGCTTTGCCGGACTGCTTCAAAGAACCGCCAATATCCGTGCTGATGACACCACTACCAGTGGCGACCGCGCCGCTCATCCACACCGGAACGGCGACGACGCCTGAAACCAGCCTGACCGAGCCGGCCAACGAGTGACCGCCAGCGAGTAGCAACTCGTGGGGAGCGGCGGCGGAATGTTTGACGGACTCGCCCGCGTGACCGGAGGCAGTCTTTGATTGGGCGAGAGCAGGCAATGTCGTCATGGCGACGACCGCTGCAAAGGACAGGAGCGTAGTTGTTTTCATAACGGCGACAGCATCATCGACCGCGCTCGCGACCGTTAATCGATAAACCCGGGGCACTGCATCGACTCAAGCGATGGCCCACCACGGGGCCCACACCAGGCGGAATTCAGAAACTGAAGATTGCCTGCCACTGCACCTGACGGATTTCAGGCAAATCAGCATTCTGGACTGAGCCGCCACAACCAGCCGGCTCCGGCAGACGACGAACTGCAAGAGAACAGTGTTGAGTGATTAATCCCGCGCGTACATTCGGGCCGTGCCCCGGAAGCGGAAGCCGTGTCGGCGTAAAGAATTGCCTTCGAGGACCCAAAGTGTTCAAAGCATTTGGTTCTACGATCCGGGGCGCGGAATTCATTCCGCAGAAATGTCCACCCACAGCCAGCGGTCACGCGCAGCTCCAGATCGTCGTCGCCCTTCACCATTTCGTGTGTCAGCCCCCCCATCGAAAACCACGAGAGCCAATTGGCAAATCCACGTCTCTGCGGACTGAAGTCCACGCTCCCTTGCCAAGGCTCCGCCTGATTGACCCCGTTGGGGGAAGATGGCTGTTTTCCGGACTTGCCTGATGCCGGATTTACCGGGTAAGTGAGGCGATATGCATCTCCCCCATTTCATTCCATTGGCCCTCCTCCTAGCCCTCATGCCTGCCCAGCAAGGATTCAGTGCCGAGACAAACAAGCTGGAACCCATTCTGGCGAACCCCGGCGAAGTGCATCTCGCGATGGACTTCAACCAGGACTTCACCGTCAAAAAGGGCGACAAATATTTTCTGCTTGGCCAGGGGACGACCTGGGTGGCGAAGAACGGGATGTTGGTCGGGGCGCAGTCATCCCCCGAGTATCAGGCGAAGAAAAAGGCCCAGGGGAACGGACATCTGGGAACGGTGCCGCGGCTTCAATTGGCCAACTCTCCCAAGGACGTCATCATCAAATACTCCTTCAAGATTGTCGGCGGCAGATTCACCAAACTGCTGCCCATGGTCGAAGCCGGACACCATCTGCGCCGGGTCTATTTCGGAACGGAAGGCAGCAAGATTCTGGTGGACCATGAGAAGACGACCATCGCCGAGAGCGACTTCGTCCTGAAGCTGGATACCTGGTATCACCTCATGATCGAGATCAAAGGCGATGAGTTTCTCGTTCGATTTCAGGATGGTCCGACTCTCTACGGGAAGCACAAAGGCGTCGGTGTGGAATTCGCCAATTACAACATCGGCATCACCGGCACCGACAAGGGAACGGTGTACATCGACAACATGACCATCTGGAAAGCGGGTTCCCTCAAGAAGGATTGGCCGAAGACACGACAGACCCTTTAGCCCGGTGATTGGAGCGGATCGCGGACGGGGCAGATCGTCGGCGAGGGTTTCCCACCCACCGCCAACGGGCGCATTCGGGCAAAGCCCCCGAAATGGGAGCGCGCCCAGAATTCAGTCCGCAGAGGCGTTGCAGCACAGAAATCTTCCGTATATCGGTGACGATGGTTGCAAGTGGACATTTCTGCGGCGTAAACGCCGCGCGCCGGGGGCACGACCCGAATGCACCCGCCGGCATCGCGGTCAGACTTTTCGAGTTTCAATTCTCCGGTTTTCGATTCTCAATACCCCCGTCATGCCAAACGCTATTCCACCCTGCCTCGTTCGCCCGCTGTGCCGACTTTCCATGAACCTTCCGGATTTTGACAAAAGAATGGGGACAAAGGAATGGGTGGGAAATAATTCCCTTGTCACTATTCCCTTGTCTTTCGGTTCAAGGCCCGTGAGCAGGTCAAAATGGAACAGGAAACTCGCCATGAACCAGGACGCCCCCTCACCCCGTCCGACTCGGCTGAGCTCGTCGCAGGCCTCTCCCCCGATGGGGGAGAGGGTGCCCGGAGGGCGGGAGAGGGGGCGTCCTGGTTCACTGTTGCGTTGCGCGAATCGAAAATCGTGGAAACTCCTCATGCTCGCCGCCCTGGCCTGCCTGCCAATCCTCGCGCCCGGCGCATCTCCGACACCCGGGCTGGTTCTCGAAGGCGGTGAGGGGCTCGGCAAGGGGCAGCATATTGTCTTTGTGACCGGTGAGGAATATTACCGGTCGGAAGAGGGTATGAGCATGTTTGCAAGGAATCTATCCCGCCATCACGGATTCAAATGCACGGTGCTTTTTGCGACTGACCCCACGACTGGCTTCATCAATCCCAATCAGGCTCGGAACATCCCGGGCTTGGCAGCGCTCGACAGCGCGGATCTGATGGTGATCTTCGCCCGTTTTCGGGAATTGCCCGACGCGGACATGAAGCACATCGCCGACTACGTCAACGCCGGCAAACCGGTGTTCGGCATCCGCAACGCCACGCACGCGTTTCGTTACGCGGCGGACAGCACCAGCCCGTACAAGAACTGGAGTTTCCGCAGCAAGGAATGGCCGGGCGGATTCGGCCAGCAGATCCTCGGCGACACCTGGGTGGCTCACTATGGCAAGTTTCAGAAGGAATCCACACTGGCGCACGTAAACAAGGCCCATCGGAATCATCCCGTTCTGCGCGGTGTCGCCAATACGCTTGTCGTTCATACTGACGTCAATTCGGTCAACCGGTTGACGCCGAAAGACACCGTGCTCTTTCACGGACAGGTGCTGTCCGGTCTCAAGCCGACTGATCCACCCGTCACTGATCATCGCAAAGACGTCCGCATGCCGTGGGCGTGGTTCCGGAATTACACGGCCCCCTCCGGCGCAAAGGGTCGTTCTTTCACCACGACGGCTGGAGCGTCACTGGATTTCATCAATGAAGATTTGCGACGTCTGATGATGAATGCGATGCTCTCATTGACCGGTCATGAGCAGGAGATTCCCGAGAAGACGAATGTCGACTTCGTCGATCCCTTTCACCCCAAACCCACCGGCGCGCTCTCCGATGCCGCCTGGGGCGCGGCTAAACTGACACCTGCAAGCTTCAGTTCCTCGGCAGCCAATCGCCATCACACCCAACCATGAAACCGTTTTTGTTCAGTCTCACATTTCTGTTGCTCGCGTGCGGTCAGCTCCGAGCCGCCACTGAAACCGACGCCTGCCTGCACGCCGACGGAAAGGGGTGGCGACTCGACAAGGCGAAGGTCACCGATTCACAACGTCCGCGCGTCCTGCTCATCGGCGATTCCATCCTCAACGGCTTTGGCAAGCAGGTCGTCGCGGCGCTCAGCGGCAAGGCCTATGTCGATTCCTGGGTGAATCCGTATCACCAATCCGAGCATCTCAACAAACTCCTCGCGGAAGTGCTCGCGAACGGACCGTATGACGTCGTGCATTTCAACATGGGCCTCCACGGCTGGCCGGAGGGGCGTATCAAACCCGGAACGTTCGATCCGCTTACCAGGGCCTACGTCGAAGTGCTCAAGACGACGTTGCCCAGGGCAAAACTCATCTGGGCCAGCAGCACACCCGTCACCGCCAGGGACAAACCCGGTGAATTGGAGCCGGACATCAACCCCGTCATCATCGAACACAACCGAATGGCCGCGAAAGTCATGGCGGAGATGAACGTCCCGGTGAACGACTTCTACGGATTGTTGGTGAACAAACGCGAACTCGCCCGCGGCGATCGCTTTCACTGGACCGCGCCGGCCTACAAGATTTTGGCGGACCAGGCCACCCGTTCGATCGTTCAGGCTCTTGCCACCGAAAAGCGCACCGGGTTCACCGATCTGTCCGATGGCAACCGCTTCGCGGGCTGGACCCACGGCGGCAACTGGGTGATCGAGGACGGCGCGTTTTATCGGAAAGAGAAAGGCGGTTCGTTGACCTACACCAACGCGACCGTGCCGGACGATTTCGAACTGCGCTTTGAGTGGAAGGTTTCAAAGGGCTGCAACTCGGGTGTTTATTACCGACCGGGTCAGGTCGAATATCAGGTCCTCGACAACGCCAACAGTCCGTACGGCGAGAACGCCCGACAGGCCGCGGCCTCAATCTTCTTCTGCATGGCCCCAAAGAAAGATGCGACCCGTACGTTCGGCGAATGGAACACCGGGCGCGTCATCTGCAAAGGCACGGTCATCGAGCATTGGCTCAACGGGGAGCGGGTGATTTCCTTCGACTACACCGATCCGAAGTGGGCGGAATACGTGAAGCTGCTCGGCATCCGTGGCGGCGATCTGACCGGGCGTGGCGGAAAACTTTGGCTGCAGGATCACGGACAGGATGTCTGGTTTCGAAAACTGCGTTGGCGCGAGATTCCAACAACCGAAATGCTCGCACCCGACCCAACCTTCAAGCCGATGCCGGTGACGGGCGCTGCGTTGGAAAAAGAACAGGCCCGCGTGCGCGGCATGTTGGAAAGTGCGAAGAAAAAGGCAGCGCCCACGATACGCAGGGAATGACAATCATTGGGATCTGTGGCGACCGGAAACCACGGCTGGTTTCTGCCGTTCTCCGACTGACCGCGACGCGCAAAGGTCGGTCTCTCAACTCCACCCCGTAGCGAAGACCAAATAAATCAGTCGGAACTGAAGGCCAATCAAAGCAAAAACAACTTGACGCAAACCAGTTTGCAATGCAAACTTAAACACGATGAAAGATGGTTTTCAAAATCCCTTGAACCGACCCAAGCGGGGTGATGCCGGGATCGGGGAGATATACATAGGCATAATGTCATTGGCCTTTGCCTTGATCGGCTATTTGGATTCAACGCGGGGGAACGGGAACCTGCTGTTACTGCCCGCAATCCTGATACCGGCGTGGGGCCTCGGCTATTGGATCAGCAAACTTATCCTGAAGCATGCCATGTGGCCACGCATCGGGTATTCCATTCCCTCCCAGGACGCTTGGACGTTCTCCGGAAATACTGTGCCCCGGCGTGAAAAGTCGTTGTGGATTCCGATCGTTGTGACCGCCCTGGTCGGTGGACTGGCGGTATTCGCCTGGCCGCAAGAGGCGGCGAACTTTCTGGGAATTGGCATGTTCGTCGGCCTGATAGCGGCGTACGCGTACTGGTTCTTTTTCAATGGCTGGCGGGAATACCCGTGGAAGTGGTTGGTTCTGCTCTTCCTCGCGCTGGGGTTTTTGGTGGTTGGGCTGCCAGTTCGCGGGGACTATTTCGAAGTGTGGCCGCAGGCAATGTTGTTGAATGGCTCGGTGTGGCTCGGATCTGGCGCGGCCACCCTTTGTTCGTATCTGCGGCACGCAAAACCTTCCACCTTGAGGGCTGAATGAACCAGCAACTTCGAGCGATTGCCGGACTGGATCGGGTCATTCATGAACCCGGGCGCTTGATGATTGTTGCCCAACTCGCGGGAGTGAAGGAGTGCGATTTTCTCTACATGATGCGCCAGACTGAACTGAGCAAAGGCAATCTTTCCAGCCATCTCGCCCGCTTGGAAAAGGCTGGTTATGTTGAAATTGAGAAGACCTATCGCGGCAAAGTGCCCATGACGTTGCTGCGGCTGATGCCGGGAGGCCGCACCGCATTTGCAAACTATCTGAAAGATCTGAATAACGTGCGTTAAAGAAAGTTCGGCCTTCGTGAAAGGGCAATTGCGATGAAGTGTAATTCTTCACGGGATCGGCTCTCACTGTCTCCGCGCCGAAAAAATAAGCTGAGTCTGCGGCCTCGTCTTGCTGAACCACGACTGTTCACGGATTGTCACTACCACCCCGTATTCTGAGGCACAAAATTGCGGACGGACCGGTCGCATTCTGCAAAACCGCAAGAATCGTCAAGCCGAGCAAAACCGTTTGGGCTAGCGTTTCCTGCACCGGCCGATGTGCGTTCGCGCGGAGGCCACACTGCGGGAAAATCTGCATCCTATGAAATCGGACGACATCCTTAAACGAACCGGAATCGTCATCGCGTCCCTCGGTCTTGCCTGGGCGATTCTTTGCAACCTCGAAAGCGTATCCATGATCAAAGAACATCGAGAACTGACCGTCCAGAAACCTCGCAAAACGGTCTTCGAATTCATCAACGACAAGGGCAAGATATCCTCCTGGGTAAACGGAATCGTTTCCGTGGAGCCTTTCGGTGAACCGACCGAGGGCGTGGGTGCCAAGGTCAAACTGGTGATCAACGTCCCGACTGAGACGGAATTGGTTTCCACTGTCACCGAATGGGAGCCTCCCCATCGCTTCGCATGGACAGTGGACATCAAGGAGATTACGAGCACCCAGACCTACACGCTGGACGAGATCGAAGGCGGCACGAGAATCACGCTCGACGTCGAGCATCGTTTCAAGGGATACTTTATGAAACTGCTTTCGCCAATCATCGGTTCGCAGATCAAAACGGAGCGGCCCAAAGAAATGGAACGACTCAAACGAGCCCTGAACGACCTGTAGCATCGTAGGCGCATTGACACGCGGTCCACGACGCCCGGTCCGCGCGCGTGTGGTTGAATGTGGCGGCAAAGCAGACCAAAGGAAGTCGAGTTCCTTGATCACGCATCGCAGCTATGAACCCGATATCCCCTTCACCCGCCCTCCGGGCACCCTCTCCCCATCGGGGGAGAGGGACGGGGTGAGGGGGCGTTCCGGTTCATTAAGAGCTTCCACGATTCTCCAATCGCGTTCGGGGCCTGGAACTGGCTTTACCGCAGATTGAGTCGTCCTCTGTGGCTTCCCTGAATCTGTGGCAGAGAACCCATTCGGTTCATGCGAAGGTGGAAAGGCTGGCGACGGATAGGCGATAAACTGAGATGCGCCCAATCCCGACCATTCACCGATTCGTTATTTGCGGTTGTTTGAACTATTAATATCCGGTCAGGAATGAAACCCTCTCCCATCCAATCTTATGCACTCACCCACAATCGCCACTGTCCCGTTCAAGTCGAAATCCGAAGTTGGGGAGCACACCCGCCTCGGGTGTGGCTGGCCGCGCCTCGCGGCCGGCGTCTTGCGCACGACACTGTCACGAACATTCGATTCATTTCGGTGCGCCCGTGTTTTCCGCGAGGGCGCGGAAAACAGCGCCCGAGGCGGGCGCGCTCCCCTGTCCTTTCCGGAGATCTCGTTCAACCAGATGTTTCGCCGCCTATTGACCGGCATTGCCCTGCTGGCATTGACCTCATTGGCGGAGGCACAGCCGAAACCCGAACGACTTTTACTCTGGCCTGACGGCGCTCCGGTTGGCGACGGGACGACTGAGCGCGTGGATGTTCCCATCACCGTGCATCGGCCCGCGCCGGACAAGGCCAACGGCACGGCGGTCATCATTTGTCCCGGCGGCGGATACGGAGGATTGGTAACTGGAGCGGAAGGTCACGGCATTGCCAAATGGCTGAATGGTCACGGCATCACCGGAGTAGTGCTGGAATACCGGTTGCCAAAAGGGCGCGCTTTCGTGCCGTTGCTGGATGCCCAACAGGCCCTGCGCACCATCCGCGCCAACGCGGCCAAGTGGCATCTCAAGACCAACCGCGTCGGCATCATCGGCTTTTCCGCAGGCGGACATCTGGCATCGACGGCAGCCACCCATTTCGACGCAGGCGCTCCCAAGGCGGACAGTTTAATCAAACGTCAGAGTTCTCGACCGGATTTCGTTATCCTGGTTTACCCGGTGATCAGCCTTGGTCCTATCGGTCATGGCGGCACCCGGAAGAATCTGTTGGGAGCGAATCCGAAGCCGGAGTTGATCGAACTTTTCTCCAATGAGAAGCAGGTTACCAACAAGACTCCGCCCGTGTACCTGGCGCACGCGATTGATGATCGGCCCGTGCCCCCGGACAACAGCCGGCGGTTCCATGCCGCCTTGAAATCGAAGAATGTACCGACGGTTTATCTCGAATTGCCCAATGGAGGGCACGGCCTGAACGGCTACAAGGGACCCAGTTGGGATGCGTGGCAGAAGGGCAGCATTGAGTGGCTGAGGGAGTTGGGGTTTTAGGTGGAACGATGCAGTCAGAAACCACGGATTTCACGGATGGCACAGATGGAGGGCGGCTTGGCAGCGCACGGTGAATTGAGATTTCATTTCACGATCCGGTGTTTCCATCGAATGACCCAGTGGAATTCTTTTCTCAATTCTATCCGCGCAATCTGTGGTCAGTTCAACGCATGGTTGAAGTGAGCCGCGAGGCTGCGCCCAGTCGGAGGGATTGCATTCCTTGTGATTGACGGGCGCATCGGATGCAGGCGCGGGCGGGCGGGCTTTGCGCCGTGCGTTCATGGCGAGGATGTCGCGGGTTTGGAAGGCGAAAGGTATCCAAAGCGGTGTCGAGCAACCGCACTCCATGGGGCGCCCTGAAGTGCGCCGGCTGGACGGCGCTTTGGATACGGTGGCCAGACCGGTTGGTGCGTTGGTTGCCGGAAGGGGCCCAGCACGCTGTAGTGTAGCCGAGAGCGAAGGCAGACTCGTCGCGCCGCAACTGAAAACGAAGGCGGATTCACAAAGGCATGGTCTTGATCTCGCCGCTATCGCTCCGAATCAAAGCCATGCTTCATTCGGTAGCCGATTCACTTGCCCTTTCTCGGACTCGACACATGACCGTGAAAGACACGAGAGCGCCGACCATTCCAGATGCAATACCTAAAGCGTTGAAGTCACAAAATATCCACTCCAAGCTGAGAAAATAAGCAGTAGTCCCCATGGTGGATCGATCAGACATCGGATCCACTAGAAATGTGGCCAGAGAACTTGATGTCACGACCGTAAGGAGCAAAACAGCGCAGGAGAGAAATGACCATCGGCGTAGAATTAGGATAACCAATCCGACTGGCAGTGAAGCTGGCAATGTCACGAACAAGGCAATGAGGAACGATAGGCACAGAAAGGCTACACTTCCCAAGAGACGCTCGATAAAGGAAACGTCAGGTGCAAACAATGCGGCCACGGCACTACAACTCGCTGTCACACCAGCAGCGACAAAACCCGTAATCCCAACTGCCAGGACTAGCTCTGTTATTCGACGCTTCGGTAAGGACATACGCAAACCACAGTTTCGGCTATCAGGCATTCGACCACCGATAGCGATTGAAGTGAGAGGGATGCGGGGGACATGACGGAAGTGTATTGACGGATATTGGCCTGTCCAGCGGGTTTCCTTCGGGTGGAAAGATCGAGAGGGTGTGGAGGTGCTTTCCAGGTTCTGCTTTGTGGTTCTTTGTGCTTTTTGTGGCCGCCCCGACTGCTGTTTCAAGGATTACTCGCGATCTAAAACTCCGCAAGCCGATCTGAAAATTTGCGTTTCTGCGGAATGAATTCCGCGCTCCAACCGCATTGTTCCGATTTGGAGGGCGGTCACAAACTTCGGGTGATCCTTGCCTGACCGGAACGGGTTCGACCCCTGAACGGCAGCCAGTGCGAATGCGGCAGGTTGCCCGGGCACGCTAATAGCGTGAACTCCAACTTGGGCGTCAGGTTCGCAATATTGCCTTCCCCCTCGCCCCGACCAACTCGGCCAATCTCGTCGCCCGCCGGTATGAACCTGGCAGCAACCGTTCGTTGGCAGGCTCATGCAATGTTCGGCAAAAGGAGTTGGAGCCTCCTCACGTCGGCTGCTACGGTTCAAGGGTTCAAAGCGCGAAACCATTTGTTTTTGTGCCTCCTTGTGTTTTTTGTGGCAATTGATCCGCCGGATTTCGTTTCAATGACGCCCGGCTTGGCTGTTCTGGTGAAGTTGGCTGACTTCAGCGTCGGTGAGCGCCGCGTTGAGAATTGCCAGTTCGTCGATGCGGCCGTTGAGATTGCGGATGGCGAACCAGGCGGATTCGCGGAAGGGTTGACCCCAGTTGCCAATCTCACCATTGCCAATGCGGAGGGTCTTGATGAGGTATTCGTCAACAATTTCCCGCCGACTTACCCGTTTGCCGTTCACGTAGTGCGAGACCTGACGATTCTCGGGATCGAACACCGACACTAGATGCATCCACTGCCCGCTCATCGAGCGATCCCAAATCGACGGAGAGTAGTAAACCCGATGGAAACCGGCATCCTCTGGCATTTTTGGATTCGGCCGTTTGTCATCAACCATGACGGACAACATCAGCTTGCCGTCGTCACGGATCTGCCAGTGAGGTTCGCCGGTCTCGTAACCGTCGCCCATGAACAGCGCATTGTATCGGCGATCGAGACTGTCGATGCGCACCCATGCGGAAAAGGTGAACGCCTGAAACTCTCCCGGAATCCGCACCCGCACCCGTGAGCCCGGTCGGCGAAACTCCAGCGCCTGTTTCATCCCGGGCCAACGACCGGCAGCCGTTTCCGCCAACACCACCGCGCCGTCGAACTCCGAACTGCGAGGTTCAGCCAGACTCGCAACCACGGCCGTGGAATGTTCGCGTTCGAAGGTGTAGTAGGCGATGACCCGGGGGTCGCGCGCGAAGGCCCTGCTGTGAGCCTGCCAACGTTCGAAATCCTTTCGCAACAGCGTTCGCGCCTGGAGATCGAAACTGCCCAGTTCAGGAAACACCACACTCCCCGTCTTTGCGACCGCAGCATCGCCGTCGCGCGGCAATCCCCACGCGGCGCCTTTCTCTACAATCCGTTCCGTGCCATTCCGATGGCGGAAGGAAATCTCACCATCGATCACCTCCACATGCGCTTTCCCATCCCGCACTTCAAATCCGAATTCGGTTCCCAGATCAACAATCTCCGTCGCCGGACCCTGCAATTTGAACCCGCGCGCCGCCGGCGGGACCCGCATTCTCACAACACCTTCCAGGCAGCTGGCTTCCCAGGCAGACTTCAACGCGATTTCAGCGGGTCCCTGCACGACCATTGTTGCTCCGGAAAAGAACTGAACCTCCATCACACCGGCCTCCAATCGCAAGACTTCGGCGCCCAGGCTGTCCCCTTTCCGTCGCTCGACTTCGTTCGGCGCCCACCGCGCGTCGAAGAGATTTCCAATCACCGCAAAGCCTGCCGCAGAAGCCTCCGGCACCGGCTTCTCGACAACCGGTTTCGCAATCTGCTCGTCACCATCCGGTTGGCCCCCGAAATACATGATTCCCAATCCCAGGAGAAACGCCAATCCAGCGGCCATCGACATTGGAAAGAATCTCGAAACGCCGAATGCGCTCTGCAACGGGATGACATTCGATTGCTCGGATTCGCTCTCCTTCCACGGATCAGACGCGACATCCGAACCACCCTCAGCCAGTGCCTGCAAACCATGGTGCAGCGCCATGCTGCGCCGCATCACCGCCCGCAATGCCGGTCGCTCCAGCATCCGATCCTGCAACGCCGAAAACGAAGCATCGTCAATCGTGCCGTCCAGACAGGCGTCAATCCAATCCTGCTCCTCCTCGGGCAAATCTTCAAAACGCGAATCGCTCATGACGCATCCCTTGGTTGCAAAGTCTTCCCTTCAACACATTTCATCAATTGGCGACGAAGCCGCTTCAATCGCATGTAAAACGCCGCCGCCGTCGAGCCTGCTTCTTTCGCCAGTTCCGTGATCTTCACGCCCGGCGTGTAGGCCAGCATGACGAATCGACGCTGCTTCTCCGGCATCGCCAATAGGCAGGATTCCAACGCTTCGTGCGCCGTGCTTCGACCATGGTTTTCTTCCGCCGCCTCCTCGGCCATCAGTTCCAAAACATCCTCCCGAAACACGAGTCGGTCCCGGGCCATCTTGCGCCGGAACGCCAGTGTCTCGAAGCGGGTCACGACACACGCCCACTTCATGAAATTCGTGTCAGCATCGAACTGGTCAAACTTCCGCCACATCGCGATGGCCGCCCGTTGAACCACCTCATCCACATCCCCCCAGGACGGCAGAAAAGAACCCACGAACCGCCGCAGTTCCGGTTCGTGATGGGCGAACAACTTCACAAACACCTCATAACGGGCGTCTTCCGCATCGTTTGGTCTCTCAGAATCAGGCATGCGTACCATAGTGTTACTTCCGTCGTCAGGGAATACTAACGCCCTGACGAGTAAATGGCAGCAATCGACAGAGGGATAAGTTTATCAGGTTTTTCCGATCCCATTTCAGCGGCCTTCACAGACTGTGTTAAAACATTTCGGCGACAAGATTGAGTGCAGGGGCTTCGCTCGAATGCGTCCTACAACCATGGGGTGACGTGGTTGCGATTGCCTGTTTTCGACTGGCGGGCAATCATTCGGAGAGTCATGTCATTCCGGCTTCGCCATTTTCGGCACCTCGCCGTGTTGTCGGCCTGCCTTCCATTGGGCGGGCCGGTTTCGGCGCAGTTGCGGACGGCGCGGGAGGTTCGGTCGCTGGATTTTGCAACGGCGGAGGCGGGGCAACCGGTGGATCTGGCCGCAGTGGTCATCTTTGCCGATCCACCGGGGACGATCTTTGTGCAGGACGAGACGGCGGGAACTTTCTTCCGGTTGGAGGGCCGGGTGCCGCCAAGACCGGGCGATATGGTGCGCGTGCGGGGAAAGACGTTTCCCGGCCTCTACCTGCCGGGGATTCAGGAGTGTACGTTTGAGGTGTTGGAGCATCGAGGACTGCCAGTCGCGCGTCCCGCCACTTTCGATGATCTGATTTCCGGGAGGTATCACTACCAGCGGGTGATGGTGGAAGGAATTGTGCGGACAATTACTCCTGTAAAGGAGGACGCCAGTGTGGCCCGGGTTGCGGTCGGAACACAGATTATGGAGGTGCGCGTCCAGCAACCTCCCGGTGAACGCGTGCTGGTGGACAGCCGGGTCCGCATTTTCGGATTGGCCGCCGGCCATATCAATGATCGTCGGCAACTGGTTGACCCATACCTGCGCTGCAGCGGATGGGCCGAGTTTGAGGAACTGGCGCCCGCGCCGGCGGAGGGGGCGGTCCCCATCGTTTCGACGGAACAGTTGCTCACCTTTGAAACAGCGGGGCCGGGCGGGCATCGCATCCGGATCGGCGGCGTCGTGCTGGCGTTGTTTCCCGGCGGTGAACTTTTTATTCGCGACGAGGCCTCCGCAGTGGGCGTGCGTTTACAGGCGGCGGACACCGTCGTGCAAATAGGTGATCGGATCGACGTAATCGGGTTTCCCGAAATGGCCAAGTTCAGCGCGTCGTTGGTGGATGCGGTCCTGTTGCAGAACGAGCCCGGCCCTTTGCCGCAGCCGGTCAGCACGGCAATGTCCGACCTGCTCGATGGTGGCAACGACGGGCAACTCGTTTCGATTGAGGCAATCTTGACGGACTCCTATCGGACACCCGAAGGCGTGGTGCTGGTTTTGCAGGACGGCGAAAGGAGTCTTCAAGCACAGGTGCCTTCCATGTCGTCCCCGGTGGCTTCCGGATCTCATCTACGAGTCACGGGTATTTGTCGTGTTGAATCCACCCGCGACGCCCAATACAGCGCCCGGCCGGAATCTGTCATCCTGCGCCTGCGCTCCGGACGCGACGTTCAGGTCTTGCGGGCGTCGGATTGGTGGACTCCGCAACGACAGGCAACCGGGTTTGTGATCCTTCTGATCACCGTTCTGTTTGGTGGCCTGTGGATCATGTCGCTCAAGCGGCAGGTGATTCAGCAGACGGAGGCACTGCGCGGTCGCATTGAGAACGAAGCCGCGCTGGAGGAGCGGCAGCGAATTGCACGCGAGTTTCACGATACACTGGAGCAGGAACTCGCCGGTCTGTCCCTGCGCCTTGACGCGGCTGCCGCCCGCAAAGGTGACGAAAAGATCGCGGAGTTCATCAAAGGATCGCGCAATCTTGTCACCCGCATCCAGACCGAGACGCGCAACCTGGTGTCCGATCTCCGCGAAGCACCCGGACAGACGGGTGACCTTGCCGCGGCCTTGCGAGAGTTGGCAGCGCTCCATCCGGAGGACGTGTCGCCCACGGTTGAGTTTGAATCAAAGGCACCGATTCCGGAACTGCCGTCGCACGAGGTCCACCATTTGAAACGCATTGCGCAGGAGGCGATCACGAATGCCATCAAGCACGCCGCAGCCAAAATCATTACCTTGCGGACTGACCTGGCTGACAATGTCCTCGTGTTGTGCGTCAGTGACAACGGAACCGGTTTCGATGTGGCGAAGGAAACTCGCGGAAAGCCGGGCCACTTCGGTTGCATGGGCATCCGGGAGCGTTGCCAGAAACTGGGCGCGTCGGTTGAATGGCAGAGTGAAAACGGCAAGGGCTCCACAGTCACGGTCCGCATGCCGCTGAAGACATGAACGAAGCGAAATTGACAACCGTGATGTTGGTGGACGACCACTTTGTCGTGCGCAGCGGCCTGGCCGCATCGTTGGAACTGGAGGATGACATCGAAGTTGTGGCCGAAGCAAATCAGGGGGAGGAGGCGCTGAAGCTTTACCGTCAGCATCGCCCAAAAGTCGTGATGATGGACCTGCAACTGCCCGGACCGAACGGGATCGAAGTGACCCGACAGTTGCTGGAGATGGATCCAGATGCCCGGGTACTCATCTTTTCCACTTTTGCCCGCGATGATGAGGTTTTGGAGGCGCTTGACGCCTCGGCCTTGGGTTACCTGCAAAAATCCGCCAGCCGCGACGATTTGATGAACGCGCTGCGGACCGTCGCGGCGGGAAAGACCTTTCTCCCCGCCGAATTGGCCGCTCGACTGACGTCCCTCCGGCAAGGGCCGGTCATCACTCCCCGGGAGCGCGAGATCCTTGCATTGATTGCCAAAGGCCGCGCGAACAAGGAAATCGCCGCCGAACTCGGCAACGCGGAGGACACGGTAAAGCGCCATATCAGCAACATCCTTGATAAATTCGGCGTCAGCGATCGCGCCCAGGCAACGGCCGAGGCGATTCGCCGCGGAATCGTGAAAGTCGGGGAATGACCCTTGCCCCCCACTAAAGTGGTACGTTTCAAATAGCGCGCATTTTCAGGTCGCGACGGTAGGATAGGGCTATCTTGTGCCTGGTTTTTTGAAAGCCTGCAGGAATTCCGACGTCGGTATTGCGCTGATGCGATTATTGGATTTCCTTGTCCTATAGCGTTGTCACGTGGCATTGACGGGACTGAAAGACTGATTCGCATCCAGAGCAGAATTGCCAAGAACATGATCCGAACGACTGTAATATTCTTTTTTCTGATCGCCGCCGATGCCGCGATGGCTGCCGCGAGCCCGGAAGCGTTGAAGTTTTTTGAAACGCAGGTGCGGCCACTGCTGGCAGACAACTGCTATTCCTGCCACGGACCCGACAAGGCCAAGGGCGACCTGCGTCTGAATCAAATTTCCGCCATTACGAAGGGCGGACAATCCGGTCCGGCGCTCGTGATCGGAAAGCCCGAGGAGTCTCTGCTGATCAAGGCGGTGCGGCGCACGGATCCCGATCTTTCCATGCCACCGAAGAAGGAGCTGTCCGCGCAACAGGTTGGCGTGCTCGAGAAGTGGGTGAAGATGGGTGCGCCCTGGCCGGCCGATGGCGGCACGCGCGGTGTGGTGGATAAGAACGGGTTTACCGAGAAGGACCGGCAATGGTGGGCGGTGCAGCCCGTCCGAAAACCACCGGTTCCAACCGCTGGCTCGAAATGGGCACGCAATGAAATCGATCATTTCATCGCCCGGACGCTCGATGCCTCTGGACTGAAAGTGGCGACGGAGGCGGATCGCGTGGAGTTGGTTCGGCGGGCCTACTTCGATCTGCACGGTCTGCCGCCCACGCCGGAACAGGTCGCCGCATACGTAGATGACCGGCACCCCGACGCCTGGCAGCGGTTGATTCGCGAACTGCTCGCCAGTCCGCGCTACGGCGAACGCTGGGCGCAACATTGGCTGGATGTGGTCCGCTATGCCGACAGCGACGGCTACAACGAGGACGCCTTTCGTCCGAGCGCCAGCGCGTTTCGTGACTACGTGATTCGCTCATTGAACGACGACAAGCCCTACAACCAGTTCGTCCGCGAACACCTCGCCGGCGATGAGATCGATCCGACCAACCCGGACGTCTTCATCGGCACGGCCTACCTGCGCCACGGCATTTATGAATGGAACCAGCGCAACGCGCGGATGCATTGGGACCTGATCATCAACGAAATGACCCGCGTCACCGGCGAGGCGTTTCTTGGCATCGGAATCGGCTGCGCGCAATGCCATAACCACAAGTTCGATCCCATCCTCCAGAAGGATTACTTCGGCCTGCAGGCTTTCCTGTCATCGGTCGAATGGCCGCAGACGACGCCCCTGGCAACGCCCGCGGAAATCGAGGCCCATCGCAGGAAGCAAGACGCCTGGGACGACGCGACCCGGGCGATTCGCGACGAGCTGCGTTCCCTTACCAGGGCCTCGTTTGACGGCAACCAGAAATACCTCGTGGGGCAGTTCCCGGACGACGTCCAGGAAATCTATCGCAAACCGGAAGCCGAAAAGACGACCTACGAGAAGCAGTTGTCCTACCTGGTGTATCGGCAGGCCAAGCGGGCCGCCGACAGCTATGACCATGCCAAGGCACTGAAGAGCCAGCCTGACAAACTCAAGCGTTACAAGGAACTGGAGGCTGAATTGAAAAAATTCGATGCGATCAAACCCAAGCCGCTTCCCAACGCGTTTGTCGCCACCGACTACGGGACTGAACCGGCGCCCACATGGCTGCTCACGCGAACCACGAAGGAGGCCGTGGAGCCGGCATTCCTGGCGTTGCTCGGCGACAAGCCTAACATCAAGCCGACGAAGTCCACGACCGGGCGCCGCACGGCGTTGGCCGACTGGATCACCCGCGATGACAATCCGCTCTCGACCCGAGTGATCGTCAACCGCGTCTGGCAGCGACACTTTGGTCGGGGAATCGTCCCCACTCCCAACGACTTCGGCACGCTCGGGGAACCGCCCAGTCATCCTGAATTGCTCGACTGGTTGACCCGCCGTTTTCTCGGAGGTGGTTGGAAACTCAAGCCGCTGCATGAGTTGATCATGAACAGCGCCGCTTACCGCCAGACCGCCCGCCGCGAACCGTCGGACGCGGCCGCCAGGATTGATCCCGGCAACCGATTGCTCTGGCGCTTTCCGCCGCAGCGCCTTGACGCCGAGCAGGTGCGCGACGCGATGTTGGCCGCTTCCGGCGAATTGAAGATGCGCGAGGGTGGGCCGGCTGTCGCGGGCACGTCTCCGTATCGCAGTGTCTATGTGAAGAAGATGCGCAACAAGCCCGACGAAATGCTCGGTGGCTTTGACGCGCCGCTGGGTTTTGAGTCGGCTCCCGATCGCGTCGCCACGACGACCGCGATCCAATCGTTGCTGATGGTCAACGGCGATTGGAGCCTTGAGCGCGCGCAATCGTTTGCCCGGCGGCTCCTTTCCGGCAGGTCGCGCTTGGAGGCGGCCGACATCCGTCAGGCCTACCGGATTGTCTTTGGTCGCGACGCGGGAGAAGCGGAAATTCGCGACGCCCTCGACTTCATCGGACGTCAGGCGAAAATGGTCCCGTCAGCGCCCACGGCACCGGACAAATATCCCAACGAAACCGGATTGCGACCGGTGACGCAGCACTTCGCTGCTGCCAAGAACCTTGGCCTGGGCGGCAAGGCGTTGTGGCTGCAACCGGGCAGCCGGTTCGAGCGGCTCCGCGCGAATCAGGCTGAAGCTCTGGGCGACGAATTCACCGTCGAGGCGATTATGGTTCTCGATCGCGTTTATCCCGATGCCAGCGTGAACACACTGCTTTCCCGCTGGACCGGCGGCACGAAGACGGATGGCTGGAACATCGGCATCACCAGCGCAAAATCCGCGTATCAGCCCCGCAACTTCATCGTGCAGTTGATCGGCCGGACGTTTCAGGACGAGCCGAAATATGAAGTGGTTGCTTCGGGACTTCGTTTCCCACTGGGCAAGCCGGTTTATATCGCCGTCGCCATTTCCGCCACGACCTCGGCCGAGAATCCCACCAGCGGCAAGGTGACGTTTTACATGAAGGATTTGTCGGACCCGAAGGCGGCGTTGGAGACGGCGGTCTTGGAGACGGCGGTCTTGGAGACGGCCATCGTCGGAAATATTCAGAATTCCGCTGTCCCGGCCATCATCGGCGGTCGCGCGGGTCGGGGACATCAATGGGACGGACAACTCGCCCGGCTGGCGATCAGCCGGGGTGTGTTGCCGAAGGAGCAACTGTTGCTTGGCACTGATGCAGGCAAGGCCTCCCGCGTGTTGGACTGGACTTTCAACGGTGAGGACGGTGAACACGCTGCGCCGGAAACCGCCTGGCTACGCGAGGTGCCGAAAGACAAATCCGGCGTTTCAACCGGGACGCCAGGCGCCGTCAGCGCGTTCTGCCAGGCGCTCTTCAATTCGAACGAATTCCTCTACCTGCACTGAGTCATGCCTTGTAACAATTTCGACTATCCCACCTCCCGACGCGATTTCCTGAAGACCGCCGGCGGCGGCTTTGGCGCTCTGGCGCTGTCGGCCCTCACCGGACATTCGCTCACCGCGGCCACGACGAAGAACCCGGTGGCGGCGAAGATTCCCCATCGGCTTGGCAGGGCGAAGCACGTGATTTGGTGCTTCATGGAAGGCGGGCCGAGTCACCTCGACCTGTTTGACCGCAAACCGTTGTTGAACAAGCTTGCCGGGAACCCTTTGCCGGCCAGTTTCGCGCGACCCGTCACCGCGATGGGCGAGGCCAACTCACCCCTGCTGGAGTGCAAACGCGAATGGGCGCAGCACGGTGACAGCGGTCTTTGGATCTCCGACTGGCTGCCGCATCACCGCAGCATCGCCGACGAACTGTGTGTGATTCACTCCTGCGTTTCGGACGGCATCAATCACGCCGGCGGAGTCTGCCAGATGAACACCGGAGCGGTCTTCGGCGGCCGGCCCTCGCTTGGCGCGTGGATGACCTATGGGCTCGGCACCGAGAACCAAAGCCTGCCGGCATTCGTGGTGATGAAGGATTCGACCGGAATGGTGGTCAACGGGGTTCGCGCCTGGGGATCCGGCTTCATGCCGTCCAGTTACCAGGGCGTGTTGTTCGAGAGCGCCGGCGAACCCGTCCGCCATCTGGACAATCCCAAGGGGGTCTCAACTGCCGGACAAAAGGACAAGCTCGACTTCATCAACCGCCTCAATCGCCGTCACTACGCGGGCCGCGAATCGAACAGCGAACTCGATGCCCGCATTCAAAGTTACGAACTCGCCGCGCGCATGCAGGCCGAGGCCCCCGAAGCCATCGACCTGAAGAGCGAACCAGAACACATTAAGAAACTCTACGGACTCGACCAGAAGGAAACCGCAGTCTATGGAGGCGAATGCCTGCTCGCCCGCCGCCTGGTGGAGCGCGGTGTTCGCTTCATCCAGCTTTATCATGGTGCCGGAAGCAAGTGGGACAGCCACAGCAACATCGAGTCAAATCATGGTCGTCTCACCCACGCAGTGGACCAGCCCATCGCCGGCCTGATCACCGATCTGAAACAGCGCGGACTGCTGGACGAAACCCTGGTCATCTGGGGCGGCGAGTTCGGCCGCACGCCCATGAGCGAGAAGGGGACCGGGCGCGATCATAATCCGACCGGCTTCACCATGTGGATGGCCGGCGGCGGCGTGAAAGGCGGCCAAACCGTCGGTGCCACGGACGACCTCGGCCTCTTCGCCGTGGAGGACAAACTTCATGTTCACGACATCCACGCCACCGTGCTGGCGATGCTGGGACTCGATCACACCGAGGTTGTTTACATGCACAAAGGCCGCCCCGAACGCGTCGATTTGAACGAAGGTCACGCGTTTGAGAAAATTGTTTCCGGCGCGTAACCACTCCGTCGTAGGATGGACATCCTGTCCGTCCTGTGGCGCGTGGACAACGCGGCCGGCTTGCGAATCACTCGCAGCATCCCGATTGCGATGAACCCTCTTCCTTACGGTGTTTCGGTCGGTTTGAAATCAATCGCTTTCATTCGTGTCAGCCACATGCGCCACGGGACGGACTGAACCGAAACGATGCAGATGGAGCGCGGAATTCATTCCGCAGAAACGTGGATTTGACAATCGGCTTCCGTGGGTTTCGATGGGTGATTCTGAAACACGAAATGGTGTTGGGTCTCGACGACATGGGGAAGCGCGTAAACGCTGGTGGAAAGTGGCCGCTTCTGCGGAATGAATTCCGCGCTCCCGCCGCCCCGATTGCATGGTTCCGGCTGAAAGTCCATCCTACGACGCGTCATTTGCCCCCCACGAAAGTGGTACTCTGCAATTCGTGCACTCTGGACGTTTTCAGCCTAGGATGCATCCGTGAACATCGGTCCCCGAATACTTTGCGCGCTTATCCTTGCCTGTGCCGGCGTGGGTAACGCAGCCAATCCTGTCCTCGAATGGCGATTTGACGGCAAAGCCCAGCCCGGAGCATGGCAGGGGAAATATGGAACTCCCGCTGAGGGTCCGCGGGTGCCCCGTTATCCAGGATTTGCCGCCGACAACATGGCTTCCTCCTTCGCTGGCCACGAAGGTTGGATTCTCGTCAAGGACCACGAACGGGGCGGGTTCACGAATGTCCGTTTTGGCGTGGGCGACACCTTTGCGTTTGAAGCCTGGGTGAAATTCAAATCCATCAGCAAAGGGGAGATGGTCTATGTCATCGGCAAGGGGCGGCACGGCAAGCTGGGGGAAAACCTCGGCGAGAACAACCAGAACTACGCCATCCGTTTTCAAGAGACTGGCGGCGGCGCCAAGCTGGGTTTTCTTTTCACAAGCCAGCATCCAAAAACCAAAAAGACCGACTGGCATCGTTGGTGGAGCAAGAGCGCATTGCCAGTCACTGGCTGGCATCATGTGGCGTTCCAGTTCACCTTCGGCAAGGCCGACAGTCTCCGTGCCTATCTCGACAGCAAACCCGTCACGGGAGTCTGGGATCTCGGCGGTGCGACGGATCTCCCACCGGTGCAGGACGCGGACGATCTGGTCATCGGCACCGGCTTCGGACGCAGCGCCGGCCAATCATTCCAGGGCTGGATGGACAACATCGCCATTTATCGCGAAGCCCTCCCGTCGGACGTCATCGCCGGACGTTACAAAAACGTCCCGCCGCCGCCAGCCATCACGCGCAATATGATTCCGCCGGACAAGGTGCTGGTGCAGATCAGCGAAAAGGGTGTTCCTGAATCCAACAGATGGCCGGACGAACCCCAGGTCACCGAGTCTTACACGGAAGACGTTTTTGGGCTCTTCGAGCTTCCGCACAAATATATCTCCACCGGCGTCCGCGGCGATCGCGCGAATCCGTCGCACTTGCGCGCATCGGCGGTGGTGAAACTCCCGAAGGGAAAGCACCGGTTGCTTCTGCGCGCGCGCGGCGTGACGCGGCTTCACATCGACGGAAAGAAGGTCCTCGAAACCTCGGCCCGACCCGGAGACCCGGGCGGACACGGGCTGTTGTCTGCACAGGACAAATACCTCGATCTCGGACCGGATTTCCGTTTCGTGCCACCAGGCAACCGGGAGGTCTGGTGCGAGTTCGAATCGGCGGGCGGCGAGCATTTTGTCGTTCTCGAAACGCAGGTTGGCGGCGTTGCCGGCAAGAACAAGTTCCGGCCGGAGCTTGGCGAAACGGTCGTCGCGGTGTCGCTGGAAGGCAGTGAAACCTGGTCGCTGCTTTCACCGGGCAAACGGCAGGTGTGCTACAACGACGCCGGCTGGGCCGCCTATGAAGCTGAACGCCGTGAATGGCTTGCCCAAGTGAACGCCAAAGCGCGCGCCGAACGCCGTGCGGCCAACCAGGATTACTGGTCCAGGCGTCGCTCCGCAGCCGCCGATTGGCTGGCCAGGACGAAGAAGGTGACGGTGCCTGAGCTGCCGAAGGGTTACCCTTCCAGCAACGACATCGACCATTTCATTGCCGCCCGCATTGCCGATGTCGCCGCGCAGTCGAAGCCAGGCGGCAAAGGCGGCGCAGACTATTTCAAGGAAGTGCGTCCCTTGTTGGAGAAGCGTTGTTACGACTGCCATCAGGGCGGGAAGGCGAAGGGCGGACTGCGCATCAATGATCGCAAGTCCACGCTCACTGGCGGCAAGTCCGACGGTCCTGCCATCGTCCCCGGCGAGATCGATAAGAGCGCTCTGATCCGGCGAATCGCCACGAAGGATAAGGACGATATCATGCCGCCCAAGGGTGATCGATTGACCGATGAGGAGGTCGCCCTGCTGAAACGTTGGATCGCGTCCGGCGCGACATGGCCCGAGTTCAATGTCGCCAATTTCCAACTGAATCCCCTGGCCGATGACCTGGCGTTTCTTCGTCGCGTGACGCTCGACTCGGTAGGCGTGACGCCCACCGAGGCCGAGATCACAGCCTTCCAACACGACCGGTCGAAGAACCGTCGGGCGAAGGTCATCGATCGACTTCTCGCCGACAGCCGTTGGGCGGATCATTGGATGGGTTACTGGCTCGATGCCCTGGCCGAGAACCCGAACATGATCAACCCAACCCTCAACAACACCGGCCCGTTCCGTTGGTGGCTGTACGAGTCGTTGCTCGACAACAAACCAGCCGATCTCTTCGTTACCGAGCTCATCCGCATGGAAGGCAGCGAACGTTTCGGCGGTCCCGCCGGCTTCGGCACCGCCACGCAGAATGATCTGCCGATGGCCGCCAAGGGCATCATCGTCAGCTCGGCCTTTCTGGGTGTGGACATGAAATGCGCCCGCTGTCACGACGCGCCGTCGCATGTTTCCAAACAGGAAGATCTCCTGCAACTCGCCGCGTTGTTGAAGCAGGAGACGATTAAACTGCCGGAATCCAGCAGCGTCCCGCTCGGCCGCCTGCAACATACCGGACGAAAACCGCTCATTCAGGTCACGCTGAAGCCCGGTGCCGAAGTGAAACCCGCATGGCCCTTTGCACGTTATTGCGACGAAACAATCGCCGACAAACTGGCCGAGAATCCGAAGAACTCCCGCGACAAACTCGCCGCCCTCATCACCGCCCCGCAGAACGAACGTTTCGCCCAGGTGATGGTCAACCGCGTCTGGCAACGCCTCATGGGCCGTGGACTCGTCGCCAATGTTTCCGACTGGGAAAAGGGCGGCCCCTCGCACCCGGATCTGTTGCGCTGGCTTGGGCATGAGTTCGTCGCTTCTGGCTTCGACGTCAAGGCGATCACCCGTCTCATCCTGAATTCCCACGCCTATCAGCGCGCCACTGATTCGATGTTGACCGAGACCAGTCCGCTCTACATTTCCCCTGCACCTCGCCGACTGAACGCCGAGCAGATTGTTGACTCCGTCTTCCACGCGACCGGTACGCCGTTTGATTTGGAGGAAGTCAGCCTCGATATCGACAGCGTCCGTGCAGTCAATATCGCTCTCGCTCTCGGCAAGCCGCGCCGCTCATGGATGCTTGCTTCCACCTCCAATGAACGCGATCGCCCGAGCCTTGGTCTCCCGCGCATCACCGCTGTTGCGAACGTGCTGAAAACCTTCGGCTGGCGCGGCGCCCGGCAGGATCCGCGCAGTCTGCGCGAGACCGAACCCAATATCCTGCAACCCGCCATCTACGCCAACGGCGTCATGGGCAGCTGGCTGACCCGACTCAGCGACCGCCATGGCATCACCCGACTCGCCCTCGAAGATCAGCCTTTGGACCGGCTCATCGATCGTCTGTTCCTCCGCCTTCTTACCCGCAAGCCCTCCACGGAAGAGCGGCAGCGCTGTGTCAACGTGTTGAGCAAGGGATACGACGGCCGGATCGTTCCAGAATCGAGCCGCCTCTCGCCCAAGCCCGGCAAACGCGAACCGGTTCGCTACGTCAGTTGGTCCAACCACGTGGACGGACCCGCCAACTCCCTCGCCCTGCTGAAGGAAGCCGAAGCCCGCCGAGGGGACCCGCCGACCAACGCTCTCGACACCGACTGGCGTCTTCGCATGGAAGACGTCCTTTGGGCGGTTCTCAACGCGCCAGAATGGATCTACACGCCATGATAACCATCTGCCCGGACGCAATCACAATTTGGAGTGCGGTGGCTCGACACCGCTTTGGATACGGCGGCGTGGCACAACCCTTCTGTTTTCATCCGACGCGAGCGACCTGGAAACAAGAACGCCCATCGGCCACTCCGCGGTATCCAAAGCGGCGTCCAGCCGGCGCACTCCATATTGGCCATTAGATGCCGGGTAAGTTGACCTGAACCATACTGTTCTCCATCCCAAACAACTCCAGTCATGAATCGACGAAACTTTCTCAAACAAACCGGTGCGCTGACCGGCGCTGCTCTCGCCGGCTCGTCACTGTTTGCCTCACCGGCTGCCGCCAAACTCCCCAAAGGTAAAGCCGAGAATGTCATCTTCATCTGGCTCGGAGGCGGCATGGCGCAGATCGATACCTTCGATCCAAAGCAGCGTGGCAATTCCAAGGCCTCGCCCAAGAAGGCCGGGTCCGAATACGACGCCATCGAAACCGCCGTGCCGGGTGTGAAATTCTGCGAACACCTGCATCGCACCGCGAAGCTCGCCGACCGATTGACCGCCATGCGGACGATCAATCATCACCTGATCGACGAACACGCCTTCGGGACCAATTTCGTCCACACCGGACGCCTCATCAGCGGTAGCATTACGTATCCTTCGATTGGTTCAATCATCGGCCATACACTGGGAGCCGCGAATCCGGACGTGCCGGCCTACATGCTCGTCGGTTACCCGAACGTCAGCCGCGGCCCCGGCTTTCTCGGCGCCAAAGCCGGCTACGTATATCTCACCGACACCGAAAGCGGCCCCGCCGGTTTCACGCGTCCGGAGGACGTGACGGCGCTTCGCGTCGCGCGTCGGCGGGAACTCCTTGAACCGCTGACCGACCGCGTTCCCGAAGGCTCCGTCATCGCCCAATACCGCACGGCTCAGGCCGAGGCCCTGCGCCTCGCCGGTCCCGGATTCATGCGCCACTTCCGCTTGAAAGACGAATCCGCCGAGCTGCGCAACGCCTATGGCGGCGAGTTCGGCCAGCGCTGTCTCCTTGCCCGTCGCCTCGTGCAGGCCGGCGTTCGATTCATCGAGGTTTCGCACAACCTGAACTTCATCAATGGCACCGGATGGGACACGCACAACGAAGGCCAGCGGAATCAGCATATCCTCATCAAGGAACTCGACGTCGCCCTTTCCGCCTTGATCTCCGATCTGGAAAAACAGGGCATGCTCGACAAGACCCTCATCGCCATCGGCACCGAGTTCGGCCGCCCCGCCGCCTACGATGCGCGAGGCGGTCGGGGACATCAGGGCAGTTGCTTCAGCCTCCTGCTTGCCGGCGGTGGTCTCAAACATCGCGGCGCCTACGGCGTCACCGATGAACTGAGCAAAAAGATCCTCAAGAGCCCGGTCTCCGTTTCCGACTTTCACGCCACGATTTACGCCGCGCTCGGCGTCAACCCGTCGCTCGAACTCTTCGACGGCTCCCGCCCCGTACTAATTACCGACGGCGGCAAACCCGTTGCGGGACTGTTCGGTTGAGAATCACGCTTTTCGCCGGAGCCGAAAGCTTGCACGCAGTGCGCTTGAATCCGCGAGATGGCCTGCCGAACTTCTTCGCCAACGGCGCGGCCGGCAAATCGGTCAAGGTCACCTATCTCGGCGGCAACCTGTCTGGTGACAGGCATGTGGCTTGTCGCCGCCGCAGTCGCCGTGCTTGACCTGATGGGAAAGCTTGAAGGCTGATTTGTCACGAGCGTGACATTGGTCAAACGAGGCGTCCTCAATTCTGATCGACCGGCATCACAGAAGAAATACCTGCCCTATGTGACCGGTTTGGGGAACGGTTCGAATCATGTACGACACCGTCCGGTTGTTGAACTCGATGCGAGCGTCAATCACGCGGCGATCGAATCAACCTCGTGTTCGAATCGGGGCATGAGCCGGATTTAAAGCGAAAGCCTGACGACTCGTTCCTGAACCTGTGCCTGCCAGCGCTCGTAATAACTCAGATGCCGATAAATGTTTTCAAGCTTTGGCAAGAGCTGATCGCGCCCGACCGTTGCCTCGAGCCATTCGGCATCGATGTTTTTTATTTCGTCCGCCAACCCGGCAAGGCTGGTGCGAATTCGTCCGCCCGTTTCATTCAACTGATCGGTCCAGGTCATCCCATCCTGAAAGATTTTCACCTTCAACAACGGTGAGGTGGCCTGCTCTTTTCCCTTAAGGAACGCATCGACCTCACGGAGTAATTTCCCAACCCCAAAAAACAGGTCCATCAACTCAGCGGGAGTTTTCTGAATGTCTTCGGGCGGCGCGGATCGCTCCAGTTCCAGCAGGTGTTTCAATCGCGTGCGATCGCGTGCGAGACATTCATACGCCGCGTTCAATTCGGTGTATTGCCGGGTGGCATTGGCCTTCTCAGCGACGGGCGCGTTGTGAAACCGGTCGGGGTGGCAGGTCGCCGAGTGTTCGAGAAACCGTGTTTTCAATCGCTCAACGTCTATCCAGGGCCGGCGAGGTTCGTCGAGAAGCGCGAAGAAATCGGTCATTGAATCCGTAGATTGGCGGTCGCGGAATCAGGCGCTGAAACTTTCGCCGCACGAGCAACTTGTGGCGGCATTGGGATTGTTCACCTTGAATCCGCCATCGGTCAGCGAGTCCACGTAATCGAGTTCGCTGCCGGTGACATAAAGCGCGCTCTTGGGATCCACCACGACCTTGACGTTGGCTGATTCGACGAGAATGTCACGATTCTGGGGGCGATCCTGCAGGTCCATTTTGTACTGCAACCCGGAACAGCCGCCGCCCATCACGGCCACTCGCAAGACGCCTTCGGGTCGCCCCTGCTTGGTCAGCAGCGATGAAACTTTGTTGCCCGCACGTTCCGTCAAACGCACCAGATTCTCGTTGCCGACGCGAAATGTCGGTTCATTTTTAGCCTCGTTCGATTGAACCGGGGCAGATTTTCTGGCCATGGATGCCATCATAGGCCGGAGAAGCTAACGGCGGCCGGGGAGCGCGTCAACCGGCGCGAAAGGGTTAGATGAAGACCAGTTGCCCGGCGGCAGCGCCCCGTTCGCGGATCGACATTTCTTCGCCTTCGCAAATCTCGACGGCGCTCAGGCCGTTTTCGGCGGTGACGATCGACGGCTTTTCATTGTTCTCGATGGAATCGACGAAGTGACGCAATTCCCTGACGTAGCCATCGGGCCCTTCCGGTGTGATAATTTGCGGTTCCTGGTCGGCTTCGATGATGCGCATCGGTTTCTCGCCGCGCGACAGGTCGTAATCCACGGTGGCGTTCTCGAAGTTCACGAGATAGCTCATGTTGAATCCGAAGCCTTTGGCCATGGCCCAACTGCCCTCAGCCGTCACCATCGCGCCGGAAGGCACATGGTACTCGGTAATGACGTGGTCAACCGCGCCACTGATTTTAATGTATCCAGTCGATTGCACAGCCCGGGGGCGCCCGAAACAGAACTGCACGAAATCTGTATCGTGAATGTGCAGATCGAATAACGCGCCACCGGATCGCTGACCGTCGAGGAAGTTGCTCTGGCCCCACGCGGGCGGCTCGGCGATGCGTCTGAACGAAGCCGAGAGAACTTTGCCGTAGCGCTCATCCTTGACGATCTCTTTCAGGTCCGACCAACCGGGCCAGAAGCGGAGGCACATCGCGGGCATCAGAATCTTTTTTGCTTTGCGCGCCGCTTCAACCATTCGCCGGGCCTGACGAACGGAGCGGGCCATCGGCTTTTCGCACAGCACATGTTTGCCGGCTTCGAGTGCCAGGACGGTCAACTCGGGATGCGCAAAGGTGGGCGCGCAGACGTCGATGGCGTCGATGCCCGGATCAGCG
Source organism: uncultured Verrucomicrobiales bacterium (assembly GCA_937893495.1). Lineage (GTDB taxonomy): Bacteria > Verrucomicrobiota > Verrucomicrobiia > Limisphaerales > JAYPXF01 > CALBIE01. Next base: position 32,680 of record CALBIE010000779.1, read on the forward strand.
AGCATTTCCTTGTAATGCTGATAGGCCTTGAAGCTGCCGGGTTCGAGCTTCACCGGCGCGTTGTCGCCGACATTGCCGGCGACGCCGGAAAAATCGCCGTCGAGATGCCGGCCACTGGGATTGCAAAGTGCGGTGACCCGGGCGTTCGGCACGTCGCGGTAAGTCTTGAGGTGAGTGGCGGCCATGAAGCCGAGACCCACGATGCCAATGTTCGTCATAGTTTGAGTATCGGCCGGCAAATTGAGCAGTGCTGATACCGCGCCGAGGATTGGAGCTTGTTTTCGGTAATTATCCTAGCTTTCACTTCTGCAATTGACGCGCCGCGATCCTGTTTCGCCGTTTGGCATTCCACGGACAGTGTTGCTTCGGCACCCTCCAACCTTCGCCGACATGGGGCAAAAACCGCACCCCGCAATCGTTTGGTGGGGCTTTTCAGGGCCTCCGGCAATGCGAATTCTGAGTGGCTCTTAGCGGGGATCTCGATTTTACTCATTATCAGCAGCGCCAGTTCCGCCAGCACCCGTTTCGGATCTTTCTGCGAGAACAGGCCGTGCAACTCCCGCTCCCACTCCAGGTCCACCGTCATCACCGACTCGAACTGCCCCGCCCCCCCAATGCTCCACCAGATACGTTTTCCCCACCTGCCGCGCGCCCCGCAAGACCAACGGCTTGCGACCGGGACGGTCCCGCCATTCCGACAACAATGCTTGCGCGTTCCTTTTCAAATTGGGTTGGATTTAATCAAACTATTCGCTAAAAGACAATTGGATTTCATCACGTCTGCGGTTGGAATCCAAGCCTGAGTTGGTTCAGCGCCCCCACCGTCATCCCCTGCTTGTGGGCTTCTTCGTCGATGAAACCGGCAAAGTAGTCGCCCATGCCCATCGCCAGCTCGGGATCGTATTCGTTGTGCCATTGCTTCAGCCAGGGCAGTAGATCCACCAGGTCGGCCAGCAACGGACGCAGCTTCTCCGCCGACCAGCCGCGGTTCTGGCTCGCGTCGATATAACACGCGGCAAGGGCTTTGGCCTGTTGCAGAGGATCCCAGCCGGCCCAGGCGATCACAGGGCTGCCGTCCTCGTCCCGTTCGGCCCCGGGATAGATCACCCAGCGCTCCTTCGGCACGTCCAGCTTGCCGCGCAGTTTCCACCAGCGGGATTTCTTGAAATCCTTGGAGGCGTATTTCGGCGGGACCGGGATTGTGCCAATCCCGCGTTGCTTCAAATCTTTTGCCTGCCCTGCTGTCAGTCAGTCGCGTTCCCCCTCACCCCGGCCCTCTCCCGTCGGGAGAGGGGGAATGGTATCCCGCGTTTGGACGGAGCCGGACGCTCTCGATTTTCCGGCGACGCTCGTGGCTTCTCCCTCGCCCCTCGGAGGGGAGAGGGCCGGGGTGAGGGGGGGCGAACCCGCGCGTCAATCGCGTCCTCTTTCCGCTGCAGCTCCCACACGTGTTCCCAGTCCGCGCGCTTGCGCAGGCCTGTGTTCTTGTAGCGCTGGAACGGCAGGAACGGCACGGACGCGGACTCCACCAGTTGGCGCACGAGTTTACTGATGGAGAAACCGGGCCCGCCGCTGTAGGCCTCCGCCACGCAGAGAAACGCCGTATCCGCTTCGACCGCCGCTGCCAGTTGATTGGTGGAGACAAGCGCGGGTTCTTGACCGGCGACGAAGGCGTTGCGGAGTCGCGCGATGTCTTCCCCCTCTCCCTGACCCTCTCCGCTCTGAGCGGTGATGAAATCGGGAGTCGTCGTCCGGCCGTCCTCCATTCCGCACTCCGCATTCAATCATCCGCTCTCGGGGTGCCCCAATTCGCCAGCGTGGCCGCCGGCGACTGGCGCGGCAGGGCCGTGCTGATTTGGACGAGCGCGGTCGGTAGCTGCGCGGGCTGGGAGGCGGGAAGTGGAAAGTCGGCGACCTTCGTTCCGTTCATTTGGTAGAAGCGTTCCCACATCTCCGCTTTCGCGCCCTCGTTGACTCCTTGGCTACCTTTGCAGTGGCAAACTTGCTTAATCCAGAAGCTGCCGAACGAACTATTAAGCACCCCCGACCAGAATCGTGTAATCGGGTTCAGTCGCGGACGAATCCAACTTGATTACCGGCGCAGAGTTCTTGAAGACCGGCGGGCCTACGTTGAGGACGAAGTTATTGTGGGTAGCTACCTCTCCCCAGCAGATAGCGGTCGGCGTTTTGAGTTTCGACGGATACAGCTCACGCCATTCATACCATTCCAAGCCACACTCCATAACAGGCATGCTGAATCGTTTCCGTGACTTCAGCGCTTGGCGCGTAGGCCACAGGACCATGTGAGACCGGGGAATTTGGTCGAGTGTCAAGACATCGAACGATCGGTCATAGACCCAGATCGCTTCGTCGCTCTCTTCGAGGCCCCAGTCGCGCACGGCATTTCCTTCAATAAGCGTTACCAAATGTTCGAGGTGCAATCGTCTGGCCGTATCGAGTCGGCCAACCACGAAGATTTCGTCCTCACCGTGATTGCGCAGCATCCAATTTCACTGACATATCCTCTAACGCGTTGCTGCGCCACTTCTTCGATGCGCACTTTCAACTCGGCAGCGCCACCGCCTCCAGTGCTCCACGGATGCTTGTGGAAATTGGTGCGCGGAGAATCACCCGCACTAACCCATTCGCTCTCGCTTCCGGGTTCGTCGATTTGCCGGACGATGGCCTGCCAGACAAGGCCCTGCGCTGGGTCGGCGGGAGTAGGCGGTTCGCCACGAATGCTGAGCACAGTGCGGATGGTGCCACTCACGGGCGGCTGATTTTTCCAAAAAAGTATGACCGTGGGCGTGCCGGGGCCGGGGATGTAGGTGCCCGCGGTGTCGAGGACGTGCGTGAGGTCCCGGCGCGGGAGGTATTCCACGATGAGGTTCTTGCCAAACTCGCGCTTCATGAAGGCATTCGCCGTAATCTGCCCGACGAATCCGGCCAGTGTGTCTTCCGTAGCAGCCGACGTGAGGAGAATCGGAGCGCCAAAAAGGTGCGGCATAATGCCGTCGAACTTGGGGAAAAATCAGGGTGTGCCATTTTTACTCATTATTCGGAAGTGCCTCTCTTTCAATACGTTGCAGAAACCGTTCGTTGGCAGGCTCAGACTTCCTGCTTCGGCTTTAGATGGAGCCTCGTTACCTCGGCTGCTACGAGGGGAACCTTTGACCGCGAGGTCGAACAAGCGCTCCATGAAGGGCACGGAGAGCGAATACTCGCGGTGGCACGAGGGATAGCGCGCGTGGTGGAGCTCGCTGACGGAAACGGGAAAACGGCGCAGCTCCTCCAAAGCGCGAGTCATCCATTGCGGCTCCACCGACAAAACCAGGAACGCACCCTCCCGCGCCGAGTAGCGGAGCTTCTCCTCCAGACCGCGCGCGTCCGCCACGTCAGGCGAAACTTCCACACCCGGCTGCAGAGTCTGGATCGTGGAGAGGCGCGAAGGCAGGGAACGACTCGTCTGGTTCGTGAGCAGACTCTGCGCCTCCGGCTGATGGGCGCCCGCGCCGTCGGCGAGATGGGAACGCCATTTCAGATCGATGCCCAGCGATTCAAACAGGCCATCCAGTTCGGGATGTCCGGGAAGCGTTTCGGCCTGCGGATAGCGGGCGGAGACCCATTGCTGGATTTCTTCCGCGGACCGGGACGCACCGGCTCGTCAATCGTCTCGAAGATGCGCAGCCACTCGTTAAGCATCTCTTCGAGATTATCGAATCGTTCGGCGTAATTGGGGCGCAGGGCTTTGGCAAAAAAAAAGACGAAACGCGCGTGCAACTCCGAAGGGAAGAGTTCGCCCACCAGATTGACCTCGCCCTTGGTGAGGGAGGGCACGGCTCGCCCGTCGCCCCACTTCGGCAGGCTGCCGGTGGCCATTTCATGCAACGTCATCGCCACCGAGAACAACTCGGACTTGGTATTCCAGCGTTTGACTTTTCGTTCGCACAAAAAGGGATCCAGGTAAGGAGGCGTGCCAATGGAGATGTTCTCCGCCGGTGCTCCGGCCAGTGAAAAATCGAACAGGCAGAGTTCGTTGCGTTTCTTGGTCTTACCGACACGGACCCCGATGTTGTCCGGTTTGATGTCTCGATGAGCGACGCCATTTTCGTCCAGGTAACGCACCGTCCGGAGCAAATCCTCGCCGAACTGCCGGAGCAGCGTCAGATCGAGTGCCCCATCTTCTCGTATCTGCCGGGCGAGGGTTTGATCCCCGGCGTGATCCATCGAAATGCCCAACAGATCGTCGAACTCGTGGAGAGCGTGGACCTCAATCAATTGCGGCCAACCGAGCGATTTGAGAAGTTCAAACTCGTTGCGTATCCGGGCGTTCGAATCCGGCGACCGGGCCACCTTGAGAACGAACTGGCGATTCTGTTGTTCGACCAGCAGAGCCACGGCGGTGGCACCTCTGCCGAGAATCCGTTTTACAATAAACCCACCCTCCAGGACACAGCCCACCGTCGCTTCATACGGATGAACTACCTCGTAATCGGGACGCGTGAGTTGCTCTTCCACCTCGTCGAGCTTCTCCAGAAACTCGTCCGCACCGTAGCGAAGAGTCACATCACCGAGCCAAGCTGAAACCGAAGGCCGGAAACGGCGCGCCAAACGCCAGTTTCCGCATGGATTTAAGGAGGCTTACAAGCTAATTCCTTGATAACAAAAAAGACTCATCCACCCTTGTGGGGAAATTTCCTAAAACTTCAAAAAACCATTTAAAAAGTGGTACGCCCGGAGAGACTCGAACTCCCAACCCTCTGATCCAAAGTTCTTACATTGCTTATGTTCCCTCGTGTGGTTTATTGACCCTCAATGAGTATCACAAAAGAGGAACAACCCAATAACGACGGGGCTATTATTCACCATTCCGAACAAGTCACAAGGGGTCATCAGCAAGCAAGGTTGAACGGCACGGGTGCAAGGAAAGTGCAAGACAAGTCCAAAACCTTTCCCAAGACTGATTCGCGTCACTGGCTCCCCAGGCTTCGCAAGTGGGATCGCTCGCCCTATTACTCGATCCAAATTCAATTTCGTGGTCGGCGCGTGTCGTTATCAACAGGCACAGGGAACAAGGAAGCTGCTGCGAGGACGGCAGCGGGCATGTATAACGACATGCTTGCGTTGGGCATGGAAGCGACCGTCGCCAAGTATCGCGGCACGGCCAAGGACAGTGAACAGGTTGCCACCGTCGGCGAGTGGGTTGAAGCCGCCCGTAAGGTTTCAAGTGTCAACGCCTGCACGTTCGGATGTTATGCGTCGAGTCTGCGGAAGATCGCCGGTGACATCCTCGCTTTGGAAAAGACTGCCAAGCGGTTCGGTCCGAAGAAAGGCGGCGCGACAAGCTACCGGGCGAAGATCGATGCCGAACTCCTTAGCGTCATCACCTTGGAAGGCGTTCAGTCATGGCGGTTGGCGTATGTTGCTGCGGCCAAGAATCCGGCAGAGGAAAAAAGCCGGATGACTACGGCAAATTCTACCATACGGCAGGCGAGATCGTTGTTTTCGCGAAAGATCGTGAAGTACCTGACCAAGTTGAAACTGCCCGACCCATTACCCTTCGCCGAAGTGGAGTTCTTCCCCCATCAGAACGCGAAATACTTTTCCCGTATCGATCCCAAGGCATTGCTTTGCAGTGCGCGGGACGAACTTGCACAGAACGATCCCCCGGTCTTTATCGCGATGCTGCTGGCTCTCGCAGCGGGCCTGCGTCGTGGAGAAATTGACTCCCTGCGCTGGGATCAAATTGACTTCGTTCGCGGACTTATCCGGGTGGAAAACACCGAATCCGCCACCCTGAAAACGGTCGATTCGCGGGGTGAAGTTCCGATTGATGACGGCACGCTGGCGCTCCTCCGTGGCTTCCACGCCAAAGCATCCGGTGAATTCGTGATCGAGGGTGATGACCTGCCCTTTGGTCCGCGTTCGTGGGGGCGAAGGTATCGTTCACTGAACACACTTGACCGGCTGACTCACTGGCTACGGAAGAAGGGCGTAACGGCGCGCAAACCGCTCCACGAGCTTCGCAAGGAGTTGGGAGCACTCGTGACAGCCGAACATGGCATCTACGCCGCCAGTCGCGTCCTACGACACTCAAACGTGGCAACCACGGCAGCGCACTACGCGATTTGAAAATCCGTCCGATTGTTGAAATCGGTTCGTGGATTGGCGGCGCGGACAATG
>CALBIE010000780.1 GCA_937893495.1 uncultured Verrucomicrobiales bacterium
ATTTCAATGTCCCTTTGGCTTCGGGGCGGTCAGGTCGTTTTCGCCGAACAGAAACCCGATTCGGTATGGGCGAAAGCGGGGAGGAATGAAGTAAACTGAAGGCTTGTCCAGTCGTTTACAACGATGGTTATGGCTTTCAATAACGGCCCAGAGACTACCGTCATCTTTCATTGCAAAAACCTCATCGTGTCCGGCATACGAGATCCAGTTGTATTCTGGAGTGATCTGGCTGATAGCCGGGGCACTCCAGGTGTGATCCTTCAGGGTGGTCAGTTGACCGTCGGTGCTGATGAAAATTGTCTCTCCGAAGATGATGGAAATTGTGCGCCATTCGGCGTCTGAGCGCAGTCGTACGAGTTTTGGGTTCGTTTCAAATGGTCGCTCTATGCCGTTCCATCCTTGCCAGTGTTGTCGGTTCAGACTGTTTGCAATCATCTCGTCAGATCGGGTTCGGGCGAAAATGCGCGGACCGACAGCTCGGATCTCAACGATGTTCAATCTGTCGAACTCGCTCATTCTTTCCGGATCGCGAATCAAGATTTGGCGCATGCTGGATCGACTGAGGTTGTGAGGGTCGTCGTTGCGAAAGGCCGCACCCCACTGCCAGACAGTTCCTCCTTTTTTTAGTCCATACGTGAGGGAAAAATTTTGTGGCGCAACCTGGACCCAGTTGGTGTCTGTTCCGACCTGCTGGGGTGATTGGTGAACCGTAAACTTTTGGGTACCGTTTGCGATATCGGTTGTAACGCGGCCCCATCGCCAAAGGGAACCGTTGGATTTGATTCCGTAAATCAGTGGGAAATCACCGGCGAGGAATATCCAATCGTTGTCCGTGCCAAATTGAATGACTTCATCCGGGAGCCTGGGAAAAAGATGGCCGCTCCGAATCAGAATCCGTTTAAGCGCAGTCGAGCCCCGGTGCCATAAGGCCCCATCGCCCTTGAGCGCGTAAAAGGCATCCAAACCACTTACGACGGAAATCCAGTTCGTCTCGGTGCCCACCTGAGTGAGTTTTGGAACGCGAACGAAGCGAGTCTCATCCATCGTGTCCGCCCAATCGGCTGACCAGAGTTTACCGTCGGGAGTGATCGCAGTGCCCCGTGAAAGATTTGGCAGGAGGTCGAAAGTTTTGTCCGAACGGGCAAAGATTGGAGGGCCGTCATTGACCGTCTGCGGAATCAGTTCCCAAGTGCGGTAGTAGATAAGGACCGTGAGCGCGTATCCAACGAGTGCGCTGCCAAACAACCGGGCGAAAGATTTCAGGATTTGCCGGCGCGAAACTCGGGTTGAAAAATAATTGGTGCGTGCGCTTAGAAAGACAGCCACCGACACGAAAATTGGAAGTACGACGTTCGCCAATTCTCGGGGTGATGAAGATGACCCTGAGAAATGGGAGATCACATGAAAGCTCCAGCTTTTTGCACAAAGGAATAGAATTACTATTGAGATGGCCAGCATCCCAATTGCCTGAAAAAAATTGGTAGCCATTGACGAGGCAAAAAGTCCGAGAATCGCCGCTGCAAGAGCGAAAAAAGGGTAATAGCTGGGCGAGAATGGGAATTTGCCAAAAATATCCGTTGAGTACAATTCAATCCCGCGAATCATCAGCCCTCCGATCAACATGGAGAGTAGCCAGATGGTCAGCAGTTTGAATCCCCATTGACGCGCACGCCGCGTTGGTAGAGTGAATTCCCATTCGCTGACTCCCGTTCGCCGTTCATCGGAGATTGCAATCATACCGAACAGAAATGGCGCCACGAGTGCCGTGAAAAGCATTACTAGAATGGCGGGCTCGCGTGGGCCTTCTACTGGGCGAAGGATGAAGCCCATCAGCAAGGTAATGATGATGAAGATGAAATTGGTCTGTTGCAGGTTGACCTCTTTGCGAATCAGGGCAAAGGCATTGGTAAATGCTCCGCGCCGCCGATTTATTTTTCCGCGTTCAGCCGTAATTCGCCCCGTCGTTCCGATAGAGTATTCGGTTGAAAGGATCGAGTAATCCTGGAATTGAAGGAACGACCAACGGGCAACGAACCAGGCCCGTATGGAAACCAGGATCAAAGTGGTCGCCAGTGCGAAGATTGGATAGTGCATCGTCGTGATGAAGCCAATATCGTCACCGGTTCCGGGCTCAATACTTCGCGCCCAATTGATCAGACGCTCAAATGCGAAGGTGATAACAATCGGCGCGAAGAACGTGAGAAACAGAGCCGCCTTGGGTTCGCGTACGAATAGGGTTAATCGGATGCCCCATCCGGACGCAATAATGGGCGCAATCAGGCCCACCAGCCAGGCGCGTTTGGATGCTCGGTAATATTCCAAATCGGTCATGCTCCAAAACATCAGCAACCAGATATAGAGCAGAAAAAGACACAGCAGTGCGCTTGCAAGTGCGATTGATTTTTCCCGCCACAGTGTTTTCCGCGAGATTGGTTGGGCAAGCAGTTGGTTCATCATGCCGTGGGTAAACGTGGCACCGAAGGAGGTGACTGCCACCATTGAGCAAGAAACCCAGTAGGTAATCATCAATGAGTCGAAAAATGCTTCTTCTCGCGCAAATTGCGAGCACAGCAAAAGTGCGATTCCAACTCCAACGCTTGGAAGCAGACAGCGAATCTCATTTGTGATGCGGGGATTCATGGCGTCATAAAATGTAGCAGCCGACGTGAGGAGGCTCTGACTTTCTTCGGCCGGTATTGCGTGAGCCTTCTTACGTCGGCTGCTACGAGGTTCGTGAAGGAATGGGACGTGCGCTCGGCGACGGTGGTTGGCAGGCGAAGCGGTTGTGCAGGCAAGA